>NZ_BAAHWV010000001.1:0-200942 GCF_054601255.1 Viscerimonas tarda
ATATCAATAGAAAAATAGCATTACAATTCGCCATTCTTCCCCGTAGGGGATACACCAATGAGCAGGTGAATGTCCTACGGACAATTTATGAGGGGGATGAGACTGTTTTCTATTGATATGTAAGCCCTACGGGCTATAATTTCGAGGGTTAATTGGTGAGCCGTTAAACGTTCCCCTATCCGTTGCCCTACAAAACAAGAACACTTGATTATTTATTGATAATCAAGTGTTTATAAAACAGTTTTGTACTCGGAGCGGGACTTGAACCCGCACAACCGTTATGGTCACAAGATTTTAAGTCTTGCGTGTCTACCATTCCACCATCCGAGCAGACCATACTGTATCTGAGCGAAAGACGGGACTCGAACCCGCGACCCCGACCTTGGCAAGGTCGTGCTCTACCAACTGAGCTACTTTCGCATTTTTTTTCTCTTCGCAATAACCGCTTTTCCTTGCCAAGGCCGGAGCCTATATCTTTGGGGCAAGGTCGTGCTCTACCAACTGAGCTACTTTCGCATTTTTTTCTCTTCGCAATAACCGCTTTTCCTCGCCAAGGCCGGAGCCTATATCTTTGGGGCAAGGTCGTGCTCTACCAACTGAGCTACTTTCGCAATTTTTTTCTCTTCGCAATAACCGCTTTTCCTTGCCAAGGCCGGAGCCTATATCTTTGGGGCAAGGTCGTGCTCTACCAACTGAGCTACTTTCGCATTTTTTCTACTTTCGCATTTCAAAAGCGACTGCAAATGTAAAACGTTTTTTCTTTCCTGCAAAGGATATTGGAAGTTTTTTTAGGGTTACGCCAAGTTAAGGCTGAAAGCCTTTAATACCCCAGCCCAACGCAGCGCGCAGTCGTGGTCGGAAGATTATAATTATTTGTTATACAAATATAAAGCTGTGTGTTATTAGCATCATTCCGCAGGAATGATTCGCCCGGTAGAAAAATCAGGCTTAACAGGGGTCGCATTTCGAATGGAATGCGTCCTCGTTAGCTTACTTCTATGCTACCGAGCGATGCAATCCTAAGGGATTGCAGCATCTTAAAGAAATTATATCATTGAAATTTACAATCTTCCGAACACCTCTGCGCGGCGCGTTGGGTTAAGGTTCGGACATCCGTTGTCGGGCTGTAAGCCCAGCATAATGATATGTTGCCCCTTTCAGGGCGCAAAATTGTATTGGCTATCTTTCCCAACGCGCTGCGTTGGGCTGGGGTATTAAAGGCTTTCAGCCTTAGCCTGTTCGGACTTCTTTCATGCGTTTGCCCTGGAAGTTTTTTCGCTTCTTAATTCCTTATAAGGTATTCCGGGTACCGGTTAATCACTGCATAATTGTATAACCTCTTTACCGGTGATTCGGGGCCGGACAACCTTACTCCTCCCGATTGTAAATCGTAAACCGACTGGCATTTTTCGCAAATGGCCTGCCCATCCTTATTGGGAACAACCCTGACGGTAGAACTACTTTCGTACGGACAGGCCAAATCGTAGGCTCTTAATTCGGGAGAAGCATTGAAGTCGAAGCCACTGTTGAAAATCAACAGGCCGGCCAATCCAACGGCTTCCCCGCAATTTCGTGGGATTCGGTATGTTTCGCTATGATGGTAAATGGCAAGTCTGTTATCAACTCCATTCAAATTTACACGAAAGTTCACGTAGGAGCCTGAGGGATTCCGTTCCTCGTTTTCGCACGAAAAAAGCAAAAGGGAAAAAACAGGGATAAGTATCCCTGTTTTCATTATACGATTCATGCGTTCAGTATGTTATCTATTTGTTGCAATTCGTCTGCCGAAAATTTCAGCTTGTTCAATGTATCCAGATTATCCTGCAATTGCTTTAGCGAACTTGTCCCGATAATGACGGAGGTCATCCGCTCGTCGCGCAAGGCCCAGGCCAGGGCCATTTGCGCCAGCGTCTGTCCGCGTTCGGTAGCCAATGTATTCAACTTCTTCGCTTTTTCCACAGCCTCGGCGGTTACCTGATCTTTTTGAAGAAATCCGCTTGCTTTGGCTGCTCTGGAATCCTGTGGAATGCCATTCAGGTATTTGTTGGTCAACAAGCCTTGCGCAAGGGGCGAAAAAGTGATGAATCCCGAACCAACTTCGTGTGTCAATTCCAGCATCTGCTCTTCGATGTTTCGCACAAACATATTGTACTTATCCTGATAAATGAGGCAGGGAACATTGTTATCTTTCAATATCTTAAACGCTTTTGTCGCCACCTCGTACGGATATTTCGACAAGCCCACATACAAGGCCTTACCCTGTCGCACAATGTCAACCAAGGCCATCATGGTTTCCTCCACCGGCGTTTCGTAATCGTAGCGATGACTGTAGAATATATCGAAATACTCCAATCCGGTACGCTTCAAGCTCTGGTTGATGCTGGCCATCAGATTTTTTCGCGAACTGCCATCACCATAAGGGCCGTCCCACATCAAATGTCCGGCTTTCGACGAAATGATCAGCTCGTCGCGGTGGCTGCCCAAATCTGTTTTCAGTACTTTCCCAAAGGTTTCCTCCGCACTTCCGGGAGGCGGACCGTAGTTGTTCGCCAAGTCGATATGAGTTATTCCCTTTTCAAAGGCCTGACAAAGCATCTGCCTCGAATTTTCGTGAACGTCAATTCCGCCGAAATTATGCCATAATCCCAACGAAATAATGGGCAATTTTAACCCGCTATTACCACAAAATTTGTAAATCATGCTATTACTGTTATAAAGTTATATTTGTTTAATTAGCCAGTAAGCAAATATAAGGATTAAGTTGTTACGGTTACCGCCAGCGGGTAAAAAATAAGAGTTTTTAAGGATTGTATCGTTGTCGGGGGCAGTAATTAGCACACGGATTACACGGAGATAACAGAATAACATTCGGATTCTATTAAAAAAATCTATAATGTTTATTTTTTGAATCTCATTTTCATGTGTTTGCCCTGCCATTAAGCATTAACCATTATTTTTAATACCTTTGCAAAAAAAATAGAATAAGGGAAATTAACCACTAACCATTAGTTATGTCGCTCGAATTATTTACAATACTCCTCTTTCTGGGCGCTACTACCCGTCAAAAATCATCAAAATAAAACATAATTACCACAAAATCAAACCGTAACAACGACATTTTTTGCCGGCAGTTTTCACAGTTGAAATAATTCCGCAGGATTCATGCTCAAAAACTTTTCAAATGGGATACCGTCGGTTCCCACCAGATAAATACCACGGGGGCGGAATTCTTCATTGAATAAAGACAAGCCTTTGTTAGCGCTTTCTTTGCCGCTTTTTACTTCTATGGCCACAATATCGTGTCCCTTTTCAATCACATAATCGACTTCAAAACCTCCCTGATTCCAATAATAAACATTGAATCGATATTTTAATCCGCTGTTTATCAGGTGTGCCCCTACGGCGGATTCGGCAAATCGTCCCCACTCCTTGTGGTCGTTGCGCAGGGTTTCAAACGACACATGCTGACCGGCAGCAAGCAATGCATTGTTATGTACCTGAAATTTGGGTTTTGACGCCCGTTTACGGATAATATCGGCAGCATATTTTTCCAATCCCGAAAGCAGTCCTGCTTCTTTGAGCAAGCTAAGGTATCCCGACAAGGTGGTGAGATTCCCCGATTCTTGCAATTCTCCTTGTACTTTTGTGAGGGATAAAATCTGCGAAGAATATTTACAGCCAATGTCAAATAATCGCTTTAAGAGAATGGGCTTATCGACACGTGTCATCATCAGAATATCTTTAGACAAGGTGGTCTCTACCAACGATTCGCGGACGTAATCTTTCCGGCGTTCTTCGTTTCCTATCAAAGATGCAGAGCCGGGATAACCGCCAAAATAGAGGTATTGGTCGAGATTCCATCCAAAAGCATCACGCATTTCATCAAACGACCAGTGAGTAATGTTCGTTAACTCATACCTGCCCGCCAGTGATTCCGTAAGCCCGTTCTGTATAAGCAAGCGCGACGACCCTAACAGAATTACCTTAATGACTGTATCCGAAAAAGAATCAGCATCCCACTCTTTTTTGATAGCCTCACTCCAGTTCGACACTTTTTGCACTTCATCAATGATAAAAAGAATCTCTTTGCTACCGGTTTGTTGTAGTTGCAAGCGCGCATTACTCCACTCCCTGTGAATCCAGGTGTTATCGGCTGCATACAAGTCATCAGCTGTTACAAAATGATGAGCGATGTCTGTTTTCCCCAAAAGTTGTTTGATAAGGGTAGTTTTCCCTACTTGGCGAGGTCCAACCAATATTTGTATAAACTTTCTCGATTCAGATATTCGATCTATAATATCCTGTAATACTGCACGTTGAAATGTCATATAAAATTTTATTAGATATACCTAATTATTTAATTATGTAAAGGTAATAATTTTACCAGAATATATCTACATTTCTGCAAAAGATTTTCCAATTGCCATTTCCCATTTCCCACCAAGCATTATTTTTAATACCTTTGCACCAAAAAAATATGTCGCTCGAATTATTTACAACACTCCTCTTTCTGGGCGCTATTGCTGCCGGATTTGTGGGGTCGTTGACCGGCCTTGGCGGGGGGGTTATTATTATTCCGCTGCTGACGCTGGGGTTTGGCGTTGATATGCGCTATGCTATTGGGGCGGCCTTGGTAACGTCTATCGGCACTTCGTCGGGAGCGGCGGCGGCTTATATCAAAAAGGGGATAACCAATGTCCGCATTGGTATGTTCCTCGAAATTGCTACTACGGTGGGTGCGGTCATTGGCGCCATAATTGCCATATACCTCGATAAAAACTACATTGCCATTGTATTTGGCTGCGTTCTTATTTTTTCGGCATTCCGAAATGTGGCCAACCTGCGCAAAAAGGAGCAATTGACCGGTTCGCCCAAGACCGGGAGCAAACTGGCCGAAAAGCTGAAACTGAACAGCTCCTACCCCACTCCACAAGGCCTTATCGACTACAAAGTGAGCAACGTAGCCAGCGGATTTTCGTTAATGACGTTAGCCGGTATTTTTTCGGGACTGCTCGGCATTGGCTCGGGCGCTTTGAAAGTATTGGCGATGGATACGGCAATGAAAATCCCTTTCAAGGTTTCGACCACGACCAGCAATTTTATGGTGGGCGTAACGGCGGCGGCGAGTGCGGTTATTTACATGCAACGCGGCTACATCGACCCGGGCCTGACGATGCCGATTGTTGTCGGGGTATTAATCGGGGCGTTCTTTGGGTCGAAATTACTGATGAAAGCCAACGTGAAGAACTTAAGATTGTTTTTCAGCCTCATCATCTTCGTCCTCGCTGCCACAATGATGTATAACGGTTTAACAGGGAGGCTGTAACGATGAAAAAACAAGACTGGACAGAAAGGGACATCGAACTCATTATCGGGAAAATCCTGCGATACGGGGTTTTTATATCGTGTGCCATCACCTTGTTGGGAGGCCTTATTTATCTCCTGCAACAACAAGGACAAATACCCGATTACAGCCAAGTGGCCTCGGGAAAAGAATTTACCGGCACAGCGCCCTACCTGCGCGGACTGTCGAGCATTATTCCCCGCATTTTGGAGCTGGATGGCGCCGCAATTATCCAATTGGGAGTTATCATCCTCATCGCCACCCCAATTCTTCGTGTGGCATTCTCAGCCATTGCGTTTTTGGTGGAGAAGGATTACCTGTATATTGCCATTACGCTGCTTGTGCTGGCTATTATAATGGGGAACATGGCGCTGGGATTGCATTAAAATATTAACCACGGAGTTTCACGGAGGATTATTCACATTGGCACATTGCTAATTGGCATATTATTCTCACAACCCATTATCCAGCAAATATCTTTCCACTTCAAGGGCGGCTTTGCAACCGCTGCCTGCTGCTGTAATTGCTTGACGATAAACGGGGTCGGCTACATCGCCTGCGGCATAAACGCCTTCTATATTTGTCTTGGGGGTTCCGTTTATTGTTTTGATGTATCCTGTTTCGAAGAGGTCAAGTTGGCCGGCAAAAATATCTGTGTTGGGGTGGTGGCCTATGGCCAGGAAGAAGCCGTCAATGGCTACATCGTATCGTTCTTCATCTGCTTCGCCCTGACGTTTTACCAGATGTACGCCTTCTACGCCGTTTTCACCGAATAATCCGGTGGCATTAGTCTCGAATAGCGTTTCTATTTTCGGATTGGTCAGCGCCCTTTCCTGCATAACTTTCGATGCTCTCAGGTAGCTTTTCCTGACAATCAGATATACTTTGGCGGCTAAGGAGGACAAGTAGGTTGCTTCCTCGCAGGCCGTATCGCCACCACCTACCACCGCCACCACTTTTTTGCGGTAGAAGAAGCCATCGCAAGTGGCACAGGCCGATACGCCCATACCGGCATATTTGGCCTCGTCGGGCAAGCCCAGATACTTGGCTGTAGCTCCGGTCGAAATAATAATTGAATCGGCTTCTATCTCCTTTTCACCGTCGATAATTGCCTTTTTGGGCTTGGACAAAAGGTCCACCGAAGTAACCACTCCGGCACGAATATCGGCGCCAAAACGTTCGGCTTGCTTTCTCAAATCGTCCATCAGGGCTGCTCCGGTTATGCCTTCGGGGTATCCGGGAAAGTTTTCTACATCCGTTGTGGTTGTTAATTGACCACCCGGCTGGATACCTTCATACAACACAGGAGCCAGATTTGCCCTCGAGGTATAAATGGCAGCGGTATATCCGGCAGGACCGGATCCTATAATAAGGCATCGTACTCTTTCACTCATTTTTCCGTAATTTTTAATGTAATACTGACTACAAAAATAGTATATACAACTCAGGGTTCAAAATATATGCATTCTATATTTCTTATCAACTCATCTAAAATATCTATATCATCTCAAGTCCACAACCTCCAGATTGGGGTATTCTTTTTTGTTAAAAACAAAGGTTTTATCCGAAAGAGCTGTCGCTTTCAGATGCTTCTTTATCAACAGATGATTATTCACCTTGTCTTTCCCTTGCAATGTTATCGAAGCAATGTAATTGGTTGACTGTTCTATCGCCAGAATAATTTTTGATATATCGCTCCCTTTTTTCTGTGGGGTCATTTCAATCACATAAACCGGCTTGCCATTTTCTTTCTTCTCCTTTTTATTCGATAGCTTGAAACCCGATTTATACAAGTTCAACAAAGCCACCGGACTGATGGCGGCCAACTCTTCGCCGGTCGGATTACTGACATTAATCTCGTCTCCCCCTTTCATATAAACCCACTGGGTTTTTCCGTCAAACCAGGTAATACCATCGGGCACATCTATCTTAAATTTGTTGCCTTTTATGTAGGCTTTTCCATCGTGAGTATAGGTTGTTTTCGACTTGGTATCTTCCGTATTAAGAGTGAAGTCCAAGATAAAACCCGCTTCGCTAGAATAAATATTGGACACCCCGTTCAAAATACTCTTTGAGTCATTCTGAGAAAAGCCCGGTTGAAACGTGCAGAGCGCAAGAACGACTATTATTTTAACTCTCATAAATCGCATAACTATCTAATTTTCAATATTAAACCACAATATTATACTATTCTTTATCTATTTTTATAGATAAATATACTCGTTATTCTACAAACACCGGATAAAAGGCGCTATCACTCCTGAAAAAAGACGCAAAAATCCATCAAAAAGCGTTCAGTTTTTGCTCCAGACTATACTCGTCGGCAATCAACACATCGCGGGGTTTGCTCCCTTGTGTTGGGCCAACAATTCCCGACCTTTCGAGCTGATCCATCAAGCGTCCGGCCCTGTTATACCCGATAGCAAATTTCCGTTGAATGAGCGATGTTGAACCTTGCTGATGTATCACAATCAACCGAGCTGCTTCTTCAAATAAGGGGTCTTTTTCAAAACTGGTATCTCCCATTTTATCGCCGTCCGAATCATCTCCGGCATATTCGGGAAGTTCAAATGCATGGGCATATCCTCGTTGGCTCCCGATAAATTGGGCGATGCCTTCCACTTCGGGCGTATCGACAAACGCACACTGAATACGCACTATTTCGCTTCCTTGCGAGAAAAGCATATCGCCCCGGCCGATTAACTGGTTAGCGCCGCTCTTATCCAAAATCGTCTTTGAATCAATCTGCGATGTTACACGGAACGCCATTCGAGCAGGGAAATTGGCCTTTATTGTACCGGTAATAATATTAGTCGTAGGACGTTGCGTGGCAATAATCATGTGCATCCCTACTGCACGGGCTTTTTGGGCGATTCGGGCAATCGGCATTTCAATTTCTTTGCCGGCAGTCATAATCAAATCGCCGAACTCGTCAATGATTACCACTATATAAGGTAAATAGCGGTGCCCGTTCAACGGATTCAACCGCCTTTTTACAAATTTTTCGTTGTACTCTTTAATTGTTCGCACGCTGGCCGCCATCAACAGTTCGTAACGGTCGTCCATTTCCTTCGTCAACGAATTTAATGTTTGGGTAACTTTTGTAACATCCGTGATGATGGCTTTGTCCGCATCGGGCAATTTCGCCAAATAATGTTTTTCGATTCGCGAGTAAATATTAAACTCAACCATCTTCGGATCGACCAATACCATTTTCATTTCGGCCGGATGCTTCTTATATAACAAGGACGTTATGATGGCGTTCAAACCGACTGATTTCCCCTGCCCTGTTGCTCCAGCTACCAGTAAATGAGGCATTTTGCATAAGTCGAACATGAAAACATCGTTCGTAATTGTCTTTCCTAAGGCCACAGGAAGGTCGTATTTGCTCTCTTGAAAAATTTTAGATGCAATTATCGACTGCATGGAGACTATTTGAGGGTCTTTATTCGGCACCTCAATACCAATTGTGCCTTTCCCCGGCATAGGCGCAATGATACGAATACCCAAAGCCGACAAGCTCAATGCAATATCATCTTCGAGATTACGGATTTTGGATATACGAACCCCTGCTTGAGGCACAATCTCGTATAAAGTAATCGTTGGGCCAACCGTTGCTTTAATGGAGGTAATCTCTATGCCATAATTTCGGAGGGTGGTAATTATCTTGTCCTTATTTGCCCGTTGCTCCTCCATATTAACGCCTTTCCCCGAATAGTCGTATATTTTCAGTAAATCTGATGACGGGAACGCGAAGCTTGACAAATCCTTTGTCGGATCATAATCCTCCATTTCTTCCATTTCGTTCCCATTCCCATCTAAGAGTGTATCCGGATCTATATCGTCAATATCATCGCTTTCATCGGTATTATGGGGTTCTATCGTCCGTTCGGGTTGTTTCACTTCTTCCTGATATTCGCCTGCGGGAACCTCCACCACAAAACCATCGTCATCCACCTGCGTAGAAGAGAAAACCGATTCGGGTATTTCATCCTCCGCTTCGTCTGGTTCATCAACAAAATCACCATCCGCAGCTTTATCTTTCGACCTCGAAGCGAGGGTAAAAGGTTTGCCAAATAAATTACGGAAAAACGGAACAGAAGCATGTCGGGTTATGAGAATAAAAATGATCATCAACAAAACAATAACCATCACCACGCCAAACATTCCGATAGCCGCTTCAAGCGCCTGTTCGATAACAAAACCATGACTTCCTCCCCAAACGATATGGCTATCGCCAAATAATTTAGTCAAAACAAAAGCGCTGGTAATCGACCCCCATATAAGAATAAAGGCCGACAACAAGAAAGAACGTACAATGGAAATGGCTGTTACTTTCATCAGTTTTACACCAACAATACCGATGAAAAGGGGTATTATAAGCGAAAAAATACCAAAGCAACCATTGATTAAATTCTCGGCGACAAAGGCCCCTCCTACCCCCGTCCAGTTGTCTATTTCTTGTTTGTGCGAAATCAGATAAAGGAACGATTTGTTCACAACTTTACTTTGGTCTGCCGCCCCCGCAAAGAAGAACGAAATCATGCCAAGCAGCATAAAAGCAGCAAAAAAAACAAGGCAAACCCCCATTAAGAATTGTCCCCTTTCGCTTCTCACAAACCGGAAGAAAGAGGAGATTCCGCTCTTATCTTTTTTCTCCTTTGTATTTTTCTTTTTTGCCATCCCCGTACAAGCTAGTTAATTAATGGATTTGAACAACAAAGTTAGTCTTTTTTTGAAGATTTTACTATTCATACAGAGCAAACACATGCATTTTTATTTAAATTCTAGTTTCTCAAAAAAGTATTTATTACATTTGTAATGCGATCGATTATTTACATTTTACGGTTATGGCCTTAAGACAACAACTGCAACAGAAGCAACAACAAAAGCTCACCCCGCTTCAAATACAAGTCATTAAGTTGACAGAGCTTCCTAGTGTTGAGTTGGAAGAACGGATTAAACAAGAATTGGTCGATAATCCGGCGCTGGACGAAGGAATGGAAGACCCGGCACCGGCCGATAATTACGACGATTTTGATGAAGGCGGCGATATTACTCAGGAAGAAATAACCCTCGGCGACTACCTCAACGAAGAAGACATTCCCGACTACAGGCTCAACAGCTCGTTTCGCCCCGACGAAACCCGCCGGGAAGAACTGCCTTTTTCGGCGACAGAATCGTTTCACGAATCCTTGTTTGCACAACTTCAATTGTGCGAACTGGGTGATAAAGAGCGGAAAATAGCCAAATATATCATAGGAAACCTCGATGAAAACGGCTATTTAGAGCGCCCATTGAGCGCTATTGCCGACGATTTATTGTTTCAGGTAAATATTGACGTACCGGTAGAACAATTAGAAAAAGTTTTGCTGATAATACAAGATTTTGAACCGGCCGGTGTGGGCGCGCGCAATCTTCAGGAATGCTTATTGCTGCAACTGAAAAAAATGCCGGAGAGCGAAATGTTGAAACTGGCAACCATCATCATAAACAAATATTTCGACGACCTCTCGAAAAAGCATTACGAAAAAATCAAAAAAAGCCTTTCGATAACCGACGACTTATTGAAGGAAACCATTCAGTTAATCACATCGCTTAACCCCAAGCCGGGGAACAACTGGGACGACTCGCTGGCGCTGGCAATGAGGACGATAATCCCCGATTTCATCGTAGAAAGTTACAACGATGAAGTGTTTTTAAGTTTAAATAACCGGAACATTCCCGACCTGAAAATAAACCGCGAATATGCCGATATGCTGCAAGGATACAACAAAAACAAGAAAAGTATGAGCAGCGACGCCAAAAATGCGGTGTTATTCGTCAAACAAAAACTGGATTCGGCGCGTTGGTTTATCGACGCCCTCAAGCAAAGGCAAGATACCCTTATGCGGACAATGCAGATTATCATAGATTTGCAGTACGACTTTTTTCTTTCGGGAGACGAAACACAGCTAAAACCAATGATACTGAAAGATGTAGCCGAACGATCGGGTTACGACATTTCCACCATATCGCGCGTGAGCAACAGCAAATATGTACAAACAAATTTCGGTATTTATCCCTTGAAGTTCTTCTTTTCCGAATCGATGCAAAACGATGCCGGCGATGAAATTTCTTCGCGCGAGATTAAAGCAATACTGAAAGAATGCATCGAAAATGAAAATAAAAAGAAGCCCCTTCCCGATGATAAACTGACCGATATTCTGAAGGAAAAAGGATATATAATTGCCCGCCGAACGGTTGCCAAATACCGTGAACAAATGAGCATACCAATAGCGCGGTTAAGAAAAGAAATCTAAATAATACGACTATGAGACTGAACATTTTTTTCGCACATGCTTTTTCTTTTATCTTACAGCCTTTGTTAATGCCACTTTACAGCATAGGATTACTTTTTGCATATACCAATTTCCACGATATATATATGGGACAAATGCTGCGGTTCCTTATCCCTGTATTTATATTCAGTTACTTTATGCCGGTCTTGTTTATAATTATTTTAAACAACCTGAAACTGATAAAGGGTTATGCATTAACCGAGCGAAGAGACCGTGTTTTACCCTACCTGATGACTTGTTTCTCGAATTTAATCCTCGTCTATTATTTTTATCAGTCTTCACATCCGCCTGTTTGGTTTTTAGGCCTCTTATCTATTCCTGTAATTATTATTATATTTGCATTCATTATAAATTTATTCTGGGGAATCAGCCCGCACATGTTGGGAATTGGCGGATTAATCGGAGGAATTATGTCGGTTTGTTTTAATGTAAAAGGATTAAATCCGTTCATATTATTTATCGTATTGTTTATTCTGGCAGGATGCTTGGCTGTTTCGAGGCTGGAACTTAAACGGGATACATCGGCACAGCTATATGCAGGTTTTATTTGTGGGCTTTGCCTGGCCTATTTTTGTGTTTGGGCAGGCGCCTGTTACACACATTCGGCATACAATTTGTAATAATCATATAAAAATGACAATAAAATGAATTTTCCTGAAAATCTTAAGTATTCGAAAGACCACGAATGGATTCGCATAGAGGGCGAGATAGCTTTTGTAGGTATAACAGATTATGCTCAAAAAGAACTGGGCGAAATTGTATATGTCGATGTAAGCGCCGAAGGCGACGAGCTGGCGCAAAACGAAGTTTTCGGAAGCATCGAAGCCGTAAAAACCGTTTCTGACCTATTGCTTCCCGTAGCAGGACAAGTAACCGAAGTGAATGCCAAACTGGAAGACGAACCCGAATTAGTCAATAGCGACCCATACGGCGAAGGCTGGATTGTGAAAATAACCCTAAGCGAACCGGGGAATGTAGCCGGATTGCTTTCTTCGGCGGAATATAGGGGGTTGTTGGGGATTTGATTTATGGCTCGGAAGAATAAAAAAACAAACGATTTTTTCTATCTAGTGGAATTGCAAGCAACAATATGAATAAGAAAATGAATAATAAAAGAGCAAGAATATGACTAAATTGAAAATATATGAATCAATGGATGTTGTACCGCAAATTATGGCTGAAAGGAGTACGCCTTACGGCTTGCTCACTTATATTAGTCTGTTTAGCAGTGCTGGCATTGGTTGTTATGGCTTCAAGGAAGAATCATTTCATTGCATTGCAACAGTTGAATTGTTGGAAAGACGGCTGAAAATCCAATCATATAACGATAAATGTATTTACCAAAGTGGCTATATCAGTGGAGACTTGACGACCAGAGAAGTAACAGACAAAGTTTTTACAGAATTAGACCTGTGGAAAAACAACTACAATGCCGCTGATTTAGATGTTCTCATTGCAACTCCTCCATGTCAAGGGATGTCAGTCGCCAACCACAAAAAGAAAGATGAATTGCAACGTAACTCATTAGTTGTTGAATCAATAAAACTGACAAAAAAAATAAAACCCAAATTTTTTATTTTTGAAAATGTTCGAGCATTTTTGACTTCTATCTGTACAGATACAGACGGACGGGATAAACCGATAAAAGAAGCCATAGATTACAATCTATCAGGAGAATATAATATCCATTTTCAAGTCCTCAATTTTAAAGATTATGGTAATCCGTCAAGTAGGACAAGAACACTTGTGATTGGCGTAAGAAAAGATTTGAAAGAGATTACTCCTTTCGACCTGTTTCCTGATAAACAAGAAGAACACACTTTGCGCCAAGTAGTAGGACATTTACCTTCACTCAAACAAATGGGAGAAATAAACCCGGATGATATTTATCATAATTTCCGCAAATACACGCCACACATGGAAAGTTGGATTGCTGACATTAAAGAAGGGCAATCTGCATTTGACAATGAAGATATTACAAAAATTCCGCACAGCGTGAAAGACGGAGTAATTGTGTACAACGCACGCAAAAACGGAGATAAATATACTCGCCAATATTGGGATAAAGTCGCCCCATGTATTCATACCCGCAATGACATTATGGCAAGCCAAAATACTGTTCACCCAACCGATAACCGTGTTTTCAGTATTCGAGAAGTCATGCTGATGATGTCTGTGCCAAATTCTTTCAAGTGGTCGGATATACCTTTTGATAAACTCAATACAATGTCCTTGAAAGAGAAACAGGCATTCTTAAAAAAAGAAGAAATAAATATCCGCCAAAATTTGGGCGAAGCGGTTCCTACTATTATTTTTCGACAGATAGCACGTAAAATGCGTAAAGTATTAATAGAAAAGGAATGTACAGAACAAGAGATTATTAATCTCATTCAAAAAAAGAAGTTAGTTGAACACACAAATTTATTGAAATATATTAAAGAGAATAATACACTAGGGTTTGCTATGTTATCAAAAATAGCGGAGTTAGCAAACGCTCAACGTGAAAATAATGCAGCTTTTTACACTAGACAAGATATTTGTTTTTCAATAATCAAAAATCTACCAGAGGCCAAAGGTTATACAACACTCAACATATTAGAACCATCCATCGGTGTGGGAAACTTTCTGCCAGCTTTAATCAATAAGTATAAAGATGTTCCTATTGTCAATATTGATGTGGTTGATATTGACAAAAACAGCATTGAGTTACTGAAAGAATTGATAAAGAAAATTGATGTCCCGGCAAATATTACCATCAATTATATCAATGCTGATTTTCTATTATATTCATTTGAAAAACAATACAATATTGTAGTAGGAAACCCTCCATACATGAAAGTAACAAAAGAAAAAGCCTTGTTGGCAAAATATAAAGCCAACGTACACAATCGCGAAACAAACAATATCTTTGCTTTTTTTATTGAAAAAGCGATGTCTTTGGGAGACGTTATTTCATTGATTGTACCTAAAAGCCTGATTAATGCTCCAGAATTTAATATTACTCGTGATTTGATGACTAAACACCAAATCACAAGAATTATTGATTTTGGGGAAAAGGGATTCAAGGGTGTTAAAATAGAAACTATTTGCTTCATTCTTAAAACAAAAGCAAAACCAGCAGAAACAATTATAGAATCATATATCACCAATGACATACAAAAACACGAACAATCATATATTACAGATGTATCATTTCCGTATTGGTTAATATATCGGAATGATAAATTTGATGCAGTTGCTGGTAAATTACAATTTAATATTTTCAAAGCCTATCGAGATAGAAGCATTACAAAAACTATTACTAAGGACACAGGTAAAATACGAGTGCTTAAATCGCGTAATATTGGGAATAATAAAATTATTGATATACCGGATTATGATTGTTACATGGATGATGTAAGTGCACTTGATGTTTCAAAGTTTCTTAATCAAAAAGGTTGTTTTTTATTGCCAAATCTCACTTATAATCCTCGCGCATGTGTTTTGCCACCTAATTGTATTGCTGATGGTTCGGCCGCAATTTTAACGTTGATTGATGACAAAATAAATATTGAAAAACAAGATTTAGCATTTTATGCTACCGATGAATTTACTAATTTTTATGCGATAGCCCGTAATATGGGTACTCGTTCACTAAATATTGATAACAATTCTGTTTTCTTTTTTGGGAAACTAAAAAGTTGATAATATGAGAGATATAATTAATTCATACTTAAAGCAATACGACTTTGACATTCGCAAATCACACGACGCTCGATTTGTTGACCATAAATGTACTCCTGATATTGTGTGTTTTATGGCTGATTGCGTGCTTAATATGGTGGCAACAAAATCCATATTTACTATTAAAGACATCTGGGAAACCCAATACTTTATTCAAAATACAAGAGTAATATTCAATAACCCATGGGCAAATGATAAGGCTGCCCATAACGAATATAACAAAGTGCTTTCACAGCCATTGAAATTATTAGCATATACGCATATCTTAAATGTTGAAAAAATAAATGGCACTTTAACATTTTCCGTAAATAATGAAGAATTATTGGACTACATTTCTCGTAAAGACCGAAACGCATACAATTTTCTTTATTGTTTTTTTACACAAGTTCTTGAAAACAGCAGTTTTTTGAAATATTTTAAAGAATACGAAAAGAATTATGTAAGGGACCTAAATGAGTCAAGAGAAAATTTGTACGAAAAATATATTAGATTTATATCAGGCAATACGCCGTCACATTCGCGGCTTGACATTCGCCGTATGTTTCATAAGGTGCTAAATGTGTATGCTGTTGAAAACAATATACCGGGTAGTAATGGGAAATATGCAGCAACTTATTCTGACTTGATGTATAATAAAAAGAATTGGAGAGATTTAGACAAAGACAAATCAGTAACACGCCAAGAAGCACTAAGTGCAGACGCAGAAGAAACACAACAAGTAATTAATTCATATTATATACAAAAGGCTATATCGCTTCTTAGAAAGATACAAAAAGAAAGCGAAGTCCATGATCAATGGAGTAATGGCGAGGCAACCCAAATACACCACATTTTTCCTAAAGCCGAATTTGCGGAAATTGCTCATTACATAGAGAATCTTATTTTATTAACAGCAACACAGCATAATACCAAAGCGCACCCGAGCAACAAGACCCAACAAATAAACAAGGATTATCAACTCACTTGTTTATTGGCAAAAGCCGACACAATAGAAAAATCATTGCAACGATTTGGAGAAAAATACTATCGTAAAGAGTCGTTTATTTATGTTTGCAATATAGGGCTTTCTGTCAATATTGGAACAAATTTAACGTTTGGAGATGTAAAAACGCGATTAATTCATATTTATAACGCAGCATAATTGTTAACCTTAGATTTTAAAGTTATGTATAAAACGACATTTGGAACAAGAAATCAAATTCAGTTCAATGACGAGCATGAATATTACGAGTTGTTGGGCTTTTTAGCAAAATCTGATGGTTCAACGTCATTAGTTTGGGAGCACAATGAAAATCAAGGGGCATGGGGTAGTGAAGGAAGAATACAATTTTTCACCTCAAATCATCCCTTTTCTGTAAATCTCCCATACACCGCAGGGGTAGGAAATATTGTAAATAGAGTAAATTGCAATGAGTTTGTGCAAAATCTAAATGAAGACCATAATTTTGAAATGGGAAGTGAGCAAGATGAAACTGCTATACGAGCTACCATTCCAGACGAATATTTAGAGGATTTTGAAAGAGGATTTACGTTTCTATAAAATGATACAAAAATAAAAAATTATTATATCATAAATATTAATCCAACATGAAACCTACACCATTGGTAAGCATAATCATGGGAAGCACATCCGACCTTCCTGTGATGGAAAAAGCGGCGCAGTTTTTGAACGATATGGAAATACCGTTCGAGATGAATGCCTTGTCGGCGCACCGTACACCGGAGAAAGTAGAAGATTTTGCAAAAAATGCCAAAAACCGCGGCATAAAAGTGATTATCGCCGCTGCCGGAATGGCCGCCCACCTGCCGGGGGTTATTGCAGCAACTACACCGCTACCCGTAATAGGGGTTCCTATCAGCTCAACGCTCGATGGAATGGACGCTTTATTGGCCATTGTGCAGATGCCTCCCGGCATTCCGGTTGCCACAGTCGGCATCAATGGCTCGTTGAATGCGGCCATATTGGCGCTGCAAATACTGGCGACCGACAACGGGGGCTTACAGCAAAAACTGAGTTTATATAAGGAAGGGCTGAAAAAGAAAATAGTGAAAGCCAACGAAGAACTGTCAACTGTTCAGTATAAGTTCAAAACAAATTAAACAACACGGAGATTTTTTTTAATGAACAAACACGAAATAAAAAACATCTTGGAGGAAGAAGCGAAAGCTATTCTGAATATCCCCGAATCGAATCCGTACGACGAAGCCACCGATTTGATTATAGAATATGTGCATAAGAGAAAGGGAAAACTGGTAACTAGTGGCATGGGAAAAGCCGGACAGATTGCCCAAAACATCGCAACTACCTTCAGTTCGACAGGCACTCCTTCCATTTTTTTACATCCCAGCGAGGCTCAACACGGCGATTTAGGCGTACTTCAGGATAATGACATTATGCTGCTTATCTCCAATTCGGGGAAAACCCGCGAAATAATGGAGCTAATCGACCTCAGCCGGAACCTGAATAAGGATATAAAATTCATCGTCATTACAAGCAACACCGAAAGCCCGCTTGCAAAAGAGTCCGATATTAGCCTTTTCACCGGAAAACCCAAAGAAGTTTGCCACCTGGGGCTGACCCCTACCACATCAACAACGGTGATGACCGTTATCGGAGATATTCTGGTAGTGGATACGATGAAAAAAATAGACTTTAAGCCTTCGGAATATGCCAAACGCCATCATGGCGGTTATCTAGGCGATAAATCGAGGAGTTTTAATAATCAATGACGTACGGAGAAACATAAAAAACATAATATGAAAAAAATATTTGTCAGTGGATGTTATGACATGCTTCACAGCGGTCATATTGCTTTTTTTGAAGAGGCGGCAAGCTATGGAGACTTGTACGTTGGCATTGGTTCGGATAAAACACTCTATGAGCTGAAAGCCCGCATCCCCATTAATAACGAGCAGGAACGACTGTACATGATAAAGGCGCTGAAAGTAGTTAAGGATGCCTGGGTTAATTCAGGTTCGGGCATATTGGACTTTCTGAGCGAATTGAAAACACTTAAACCCGATATTTTCTTCGTGAACTCTGACGGACACAGTCCCATGAAAGAAAGTCTGTGCAAAGAACTCGGCATAGAATATATCGTCAGCCAACGTGTGCCCCACAAAGGCTTACCCATCCGCTCAACTACCGCCCTGAGGGAAGAATGCAAGATACCTTACCGGATTGACCTGGCCGGAGGATGGCTCGACCAACCCATCGTAAGTAAATTGTATCCGGGCCCCGTGCTGACAATCTGCATCGAACCCGATTACGATTTTAACGACCGGAGCGGAATGTCAACCAGTTCGCGAAAAAAAGCCATTGAATTGTGGCAAACCGATATTCCGTACGGAGACAAGGAAAAACTGAGCAAAACCCTGTTCTGCTTCGAGAATCCTCCCGGCACAAAATACGTTAGCGGTTCCCAGGATTCGATAGGGATTACAATGCCCGGACTGAACCGCATTTATTATGACGGCGACTACTGGCCATCGAAAATAGAAAGCGTATTGGACGACGACCTGCTCAACTGGCTCGAAAAAAGATTATGGTTAATCCCATTGTATCCCCGCCACGACGATTTTGATGTGCTCGCAAACACCCAAATTGATTTGGCACACGCCAAAAACCTAAGCGAGGCTGCCGAAAACTGCTGGAAAGCCATACTGAAAAAAGACATCAATGCCATCGGCAAAACCATGATAGAAAGTTTCGAGGCACAAATAGTCATGTACCCCAACATGGTTTCAGCCGACATCCTCAGCATACTGGAAGAATACAAGCCACAAGCCCTGGGATGGAAACTGAACGGAGCAGGCGGCGGCGGCTACTTCTCATTCATCAGCGAAACCCCTATCAAAAATGCTATACAGATACGGATAAGACGAGGATAAGGAATGTGTTAATCAAAAAATTTACGGAAATCCCCCGTTTAAATCCATTCGCGGCAACGGGCGTATGCCATACGCCCGCTACGAAATTTGTTCGCGGCGGCGGGCTACAGCTATTTCGCCCCTACATAAACGAATAATAAAAACCTCATTTTTACCTAATTTTAAAGACAAAACAACCTCAGTAGCAATGGATTACAACGTATAATTTAACCTCATTATTCCCACGTTTTTTGTGTGTCAACAAATTTTGTGTAAAATATCGTAGGGGCGAATCATTATTCGCCCGCTACCGTGAATAGGCTGCCCCAGAATCAATCAAATGGCGGCTCACCAGCAAAAATCCGTGTGCAAAAAAAATCATTTAGCCACCGGCTCTTCCACATTATACGTCTGCACAAACAAACTCAATGGCATTTTAAACCTGCTCACATCATCCGGTTCGGCGGGATTGAAGGCTACATAATCTTTGCGGATGTATTTTTTGATCTTCAAATCGCTTGCTTTAATACATTCGACCATGCATTTGGCCAACTCGTATGCTCCGTAGCTGCTGAAATGGGTATTATCGGCCAACTTCTTGGGTTCACCCTCAAAGGTGTCTGCTGGATAATGAACAAAGGCTTTCTTCGATTCTTCTTCGCCCAGGGCATTGAAAAGGATTATACTTTTAGCGTTGAGGTCGATAAGCCTTACTCTTTCTTCTTGCGCCAATTGCTTCAGAGCCATAACATAATCGTCGAAACTGTGCTTAATCTGGCCGTTTTCATCGAAGTTTCGCCTGTTCATTGGAGTTACAATAACAGGGATGCATTTTTTGGCGCGCGCTTCCCTCACATACTTGCGGTAGGCGCCCTTGTAAGTGCCAAAGGGGTCGTGAAACTTCACATCGTTGTGCCCGAATTGGATGAAAACATAATCGCCTTTTTTCACTTTCGACATAAGTTTCGACCAGCGCCTTTCGCCGGTAAAGCTCTTCGCATCCTCGCCCGATTCGGCATAATTGGCAATCGAAATATGCGTATCGAAAAAGAGCGAAAGTATTTGTCCCCAAGAGCACCAAGGCTCATTGTCCTGATCTACAACCGTGGAATCGCCACACAGAAAGAAAGTTATGGGGTCAACCTGTTCTATCTCAACGGCGCACACGCATGGCAGTTCGTCGGTGAATTCGAGGGTAAGTTTCTCGTCCCAATCGGGTTTGGCGTATTCGCGGGGTTTCAGTTTTATGGTGGAGCCGTCATCCAGTTTCGGGGTGCGGATGTTTACATTAAACTCGCGGGTAATGAGTTTCCCTTGCGCTGTTTTCAGCCGGTATTCCATCAATCGCCTCGATTCAGCCCTCACGGTAGTAAGGCTTTCGCCATTTTTATCGCCCAAAATAACACGGACTTTGTAATTTCCTTCCGGCAATTTCACCGAAAAATAGAAGGGTTGCCCCGCCGATGTAATAAAATCGCCCGTCAGCTCGGAATCGGCACGGACAACGGCTTTAATCTCCGCCGGACGCACATCGAATCCGTAACCTTTGTCTTGGGTGTAAACATCATTGGGGGTAACTTTGGTGTAACCTTTGGCCGGATTGCCCGTCCCAAAATCGAATCGCAATGCCTGCTTTGCATTGGCATCGGTAAAAGCGCACAGGAGCGAAGCTCCCAGTGATAACATTAAAAAGTTTTTTTTCATGTGAGTGTTTGATATTAGAAAAATAAATAAAAATGCAGCCGGTCTGTAAGCCGGGTTCTGTTTTCCCGCCGAAACGGGATTGTTCGTCATTTATCTACGCTTGCTGTCTCCAGCAAGCTCTAGCGGCCTACCCCCCAACATCGGGCGAGCAACCCTACATGCGTTGGTGTACATGGCCTTACAACCCATAAGGGATACGGCTCTGCCTGTTGCCAGACAAACCGGTGAGCTCTTACCTCGCCTTTTCACCCTTACCCGAAGATTTCGGGCGGTTATTTTCTGTTATCCTGCTCTGCCCTCGCGAACAGCTTCCCGTTAAGAAGTATGGCGCTCTACGTTGCCCGGACTTTCCTCTTTCCGGTAATGTTATTACCGGCCAGCGACAAACCGACCTGCTGCACGCTTGCAAAGATAATACTTAAAATGGGAAATGCCAATGTGCTGATGTGCTAATATGCTGATGTGGCAATGTGCTAATGTGGCAATGGAAATAATAGAAATAATGTAGGGTCATGCCCAAAAACGGCTAAGAAATTGCGGGTCATGCCCGCAAAGAGACAAGGCATATTATTCTCATTAGCACATCAGCACATTGGCATATTATTCTCATTAGCACATCAGCACATTATTCATACCGTTTCTGCTTATCCAGTTTATGAAAATCGGCTTCTCTTCTTTTCAGCTCATCCCTGAATGCCATGATGCGGAAAAGGTCGGTATCTGTTGACCGGTGGTTCTGGAAACATTCTTCAAACAAATTGTAGGAGATATTTGCCCAATTCATCGCATTTTCTACATCATCGAGCATTTCGTTGGCCAGGGCGATATTGGATGCCAGTTTCGCCCTTCTTACAGAACTTTCTTCCGTTTCGTACACCTCGCCCCATATCAATGCCGCTTCTTTCCATTTGTTTGCTACCGCATATTGGGTTGCTTTCATCATTTTTCCGCCGCTATTGGTGTAATACCAGCGGTTTTGTTCCATCCAGTACGGGATAAACATCGGCACCATTTTATCGGCGGTGTGGAGGGCGGCTTGTTTCAGGCCTTCCTTCATGCCGGGGAATGGAACGTATTCGTTTGCATCATTCCAGTAGAGCGTGTCATTAAACGAAACCGGAGGCCCCATCAGTTTCCCCTCGTTGGAATATACCCTGAATTTGGCTTGGATCTTCACCTCAAGCATACTGAGGTTGGTATGGTATCGGGCTTGTTTTATCAGTATTATTTTTGTGAGAAACCGGTCGAGAGAGACGACGGCATCGGCGCCGGTTTCTGCGGCAATGCGCTGTATGGTTGTATCATCAATAAGCGTTTCGGCCAGAAAGACGTTATCGGTTCTTAGTGGCTTATCGAAAAGCGTTACTTTGTCGAAGAATTTTTCGTCATCCATAAATTGCGCCAAAGCCTGTGTCAGCATGTTGTTGATGGCATTCAGGCTATCGCTGGGGACAACTACATCGTCTTCGCCTTTGCCATTTACTATTGTGTAGCCTATGCTATCGGGTTGCTGGACAGCATTGTTTACAATTACAATGCTTCGGATAGATGGCGGCAGCGTTACCTGAGCCGGTTTTTCGACACTGATTCGGATGGTCTCGATTGTTGAACACGACGAGAGAGCGATGAAAAACAGAAACAGGGAGCATGATATATAAGTTTTCATATCGTAAAAATTTAGTTGGAAACAGAAACTTTTCACCAAATAAAAATAAGTAAAATAAATTGAATTGCAAAGCAGAAACTATTAAAATACTTTTTGGATGCGAATTTGTTAGAATGAAAACCTATATTTGCAGTTGAATTCGGATAATAAAAACTCTATTATACCGTTGTTTTAGATATGAAAAAGCCTGTTTTTATATTATTATTGAGCATCGTCTCTTGTACCGCCCTTTTTTCGCAGAAAATAGGAGAATGGAATACGTATTTTTCTTACGAGAAAGATATAGCAAACATGGTACAAGCCGGAAATATTATTTACGCCGTTTCCGATGGAAAATTATTTAGCTACGACACATCGGACGAAAGCATGGAAACGTATGCGAAAATCGGCGAGGACAGTATCAGCCATATTGCATACAGCGAAAAAAACGAATGCCTTGTGGTGGTGAGAAAAAATTCGGATGTCGATTTCATTTACTCCAAAGGCAGGATGACGAACATATCCGATATTAAAAACATGTCGTTCAACCTCGACAAAACAATCAACGACCTGATTATTGATGACGATTTTGTTTATATATCTACCAATTTCGGGCTGGTTATTTTGGATATTCCACGCAGAGAAGTCAAAGGATCGGCCTTATTCAGGTATCCTTTCTATTCCACGGTGATGTATAACGACAAAATTTATGTACTGACAAGTAATGGCACATTCCGTATAGATAAAGGCTTGAATATACAATATCCCGACAGTTGGGAAAGCGTCAATTTAGCGTCTAACTACAGCGGATTGCTTACATTCAGCGACAATGAGATTCGTAAGGCTGTTGCTTTCGATAACAAATTGGTGTTTCTTGTTCCCTCAAAAGCGCTGTATTCGTACAACGGCACAAGTGTTGAGCAGGTTTCGCAGGTAAGCGCTCCCAAAAGGATACTTGGTGCAAAAAACAGACTAATTGTATCCAATTCATCGGGTTTTTGGGACTTTAGCGCCTTGAATTTCGGTGCAGCGATTAACAATATGCCGGAACAATTTGAGTACATCATTCCCGATAATACAAAATCAAACGAATATTGGGTGTCTTTCAAGGATAAGCAATTGTCGGCCATCAAAATTGAACAGGGTAGTCCGTCTGTTATTAAAAGTGCGATAAGGCCAAATGGCCCTACTTCAAATTACCATTTCAATATGATTTACGAACAGGGGAGATTGCTTTCGGTAGGAGGAAGTGCAACAAACCGGCCATCGAGATACCCCGCACAGCTAAATGAATACAAGGGGAACACCTGGTTCCAGTTCAGCAAAGAAGAAATTGACGATATTTCGGGAATAGACAGCAAGGACTTTGTTCGGGTTACTGTTGACCCCAGCGACCCCGGTCATGTTTTTGTTACTGCTTTTGGCGGAACGGGAGCGAATGGAAACGCTAAAAATGGAGGTGTATATGAATTTAAAGACAGGCAGTTTGTCAGGCTACACAATCATACAAATACGCCCTGCATAGAAACCGCCGCCGGAGCCGGAAACCCCAATGTGGTATTGATGAATGGGCAGGCTTTCGACCAAGGCGGTAATTTATGGCTACAAAATCCCTTGCTGACAAATAACAGCATTGTTGTCAGAAAAAAAGACGGTAGCTGGGTTTCGCTGCATTACAACGAGATTGCTCAGAAAAATACCAATCCACGGTCGATTCTTGTCGATAAATACGGCAACAAGTGGTCGGCTACATATAACGCAGAGTCCTATATTTTTGTATTTAATGAGGGACAAGCCGCCATTGAAAACACCGTTGCCCACAGTACCAAATTGGCGCTTAAAACCCAATTTGCCGATCAGGACGGGCAGTTATTAAGCGATCTGAAACTAATATATTGTATTACAGAGGATAAAAACGGAAATATCTGGCTTGGCTCCGATATAGGCCTGTTTGTTATTTACAATTCGCCTCAGATATTTAACAGAAATATTGTTTTCAATAAAATAAAGGTGCCTAAAAACGATGGCACCAACGAAGCCAATATTTTGTTGGAAAATGCCGTTGTTCAGGACATAAAAGTGGACGGAGCCAACCGGAAATGGATAGCAACATCGTCGGGCTTGTATGTTGTAAGCGCCAATGGTATGGAAACATACCACTATTTTACAAAGGAAAATTCTGTTCTACCCTCCAATAATATTTTGTCGCTGGCGATAGATCAGCAGACAGGCGTGGTTTATATCGGGACGGATAACGGGCTTGTCTCCTATAAAGGGGAAGCAACCGAGGGAGCCAAAGATTATTCAAATGTATATGCCTACCCCAATCCGGTGCGTCCCGAATACGATGGGCCGATTACCATTTCGGGCCTGAAAGAAAAATCCACCGTTAAGATTACCGATGTGAGAGGAAATCTTATTCAACAGGGCGAATCGCTTGGTGGACAATATATTTGGGATGGACGAAACACAAGAAAAGAGAAAGTGGCAACAGGAGTCTATCTCGTATTCGGCTCGAGCGAAGATGGACAAGAAGGCGTTGTTACAAAAATAATGGTAGTCAGCAATTAGGGTTCCCTCTGATTCCATGTTCATTACTGGCACACAAGGGGCTGTCTCGAAAGTGTTTTTGAACGCAAATTACGCAGATTACGCGAATTATCGCAGTTTATTTATTGTTGAAATTCAATTAGATAAGGAAAATATATAGTGTCTTGTTTGCGTAATCTGCGTAATTTGCGTTTTTTTGAGACAGTCAACAATACGCAATCTGCGTTCAAAAATCTGTCATTATTCAACTAATCAGCCCCCAATTATACCTGTCTCCCGTCAGTTTTCGCAATTGCTTTTTCAGTATTTGATTCTGAGGGTGGGAGAGGCCGGGGTCATTATCCAATACATATTCGGCGATTTCGCGGGCAAAAACAACGATTTCACCGTCTCTTACCAGGTTTGCTATTTTCAGGTTGAAAGCCACGCCGCTTTGTTGAGTGCCTTCCAAATCGCCCGGGCCTCTTAGCTTCAGATCGGCTTCGGCAATCTCGAATCCATCGTTACTTTCCACCATTATGTTGATGCGCTTCCGCGTATCTGCCGACAATTCGTAGGGAGTAATCAGGATACAAAACGACTGGTCGGCGCCCCGCCCTACTCTCCCCCGGAGCTGGTGCAATTGCGAAAGCCCGAATCGCTGGGCGCTTTCGATAATCATCACCGATGCATTCGGCACATTTACGCCCACTTCTATAACCGTTGTCGCTACCATAATCTGCGCCTCGTTGTTCACAAATTTCCTCATTTCATCGTCTTTTTCTTTCGGTTTCATCCGGCCATGCACTTTGCAGACTTGGTATTCGGGAAAAACTTCGCAGATGTGTCCATAGCCTTCTTCCAGGTTTTTTAAGTCCAGCTTTTCGCTCTCCTCAATCAAGGGATAAACAATATACACTTGCCGTCCTTCCTGCAATTGCTTGCGCACGGAGTTGTAAAGCGCGCCCCGTTTTTTGTCGTACTGATGAATTGTTTGTATGGGTTTTCTGCCCGGAGGAAGTTCGTCTATAACCGAAACGTCCAAATCGCCGTAAACAGTCATGGCCAATGTGCGGGGGATGGGGGTAGCCGTCATCACCAATATGTGCGGTGGAATCGAGCTTTTATTCCACAACTTAGCCCGTTGAGCTACGCCAAAACGGTGCTGCTCGTCAATAACAACAAAGCCTAAATTGGCGAATTGAACGGTATCTTCAATCAAAGCATGTGTCCCTACCAAGAGCTGAATATCGCCCGTCAACAGTTCGGAATGCAGTTTTTCGCGATCCGATTTTTTGGTCGATCCGGTAAGCAATTCTACCCGGATATTCATACCAAAAAGCAGTTCCCTGATTGTTTGATAATGTTGATTGGCCAAAATTTCGGTCGGCGCCATCAGGCAAGTCTGTACTCCATTGTCAATGGCTATCAGCATCAGCATCAGAGCCACCAGGGTTTTTCCGCTGCCGACATCCCCTTGCAGGAGGCGGTTCATTTGTTCGCCGGTTGCCATATCGCGCCGTATTTCCCGAATAATTCGCTTCTGGGCATTAGTGAGTTCAAAGGGCAGATTTTTTTCGTAAAAGGTATTGAAATTTCCTCCCACCTGCGAAAACACCAGGCCTTTTATTTTTCTCCGGTCGGTTTTGTAGCGGAGGAGGTTGAGCTGAATATAAAATAATTCTTCAAACTTTAGCCGAAACTGGGCGCTTCGGAGAATGGCCGGATTTTCGGGGAAATGGATGCTTCTCAGGGCGCTCTTCAAGTCTATCACCTTCGCTTTTTCGATAATGTGAGGCGGAAGTGTTTCCTGAATCTCCGGTAAAATGGAGGAAATAGCCGAAGAAACAATCTTTTGAATGGCTTTTGAATTCAAAAAATGCTTCTTCATTATTTCGGTGGTATTGTAGTAGCCCATCAAGCCGTTTTGTTGGCTCTTATCATCAATAAAAGGATCCACGTCGGGATGGGCAATATTAATGCGGCTGCCAAATACCGTTGGCTTGCCGAAGACAATATACGGAAAATTCGTCTTGTACTTATCGGCAATAAATTTTGCGCCCTGAAACCAAACCAGGTCAATAAACCCGCTTCCATCGGTGAAATGGGCAACTAAACGCCTGTTGCGCCCTTCCCCCATTGTCTCAAAAGCGGTAATGTGCCCTTTCAACTGAATGTAGGGCATATTGCCGTCTATCTCGCGAATGAGGTATATGTGGCTGCGGTCGATGTATTTGTAGGGGAAATAATATAAAACATCCTCTACCGAAAAAACGTCGATTTCCTTGTTCAAAATCTCCGCTTTCTTCGGTCCTACTCCGGCCAGGTATTTTATATCGGTAATCATTAACGGAGATAGTTCGTTTTTTTAGTTTGCTTTAAAACAAAAAGCCCTGTTCATTGATGCGTGTTCGCCCCAAATGCGTATAGGCTAAATCGGTAACTTCGCGCCCCCGGGGTGTGCGTTTCACAAAGCCTTCCTTGATGAGGTAGGGTTCGTAAACTTCTTCGATGGTTCCGCTGTCTTCGCCCAATGCCGTTGCTATGGTGGAGATGCCGACCGGCCCGCCTTTAAACTTGTCGATGATTATCAACAGAATCTTATTGTCTATTTCATCAAGGCCATATTTGTCGATATTCAACGCTTCCAGCGCATATTTTGCAATATCCTTGTCTATTTTTCCCGAACCTTTTACCTGCGCAAAATCGCGTACCCTGCGCAATAAAGCATTCGCAATACGCGGGGTTCCCCGGCTACGGGAAGCAATTTCCACGGCGGCATTGTGCGCACAAGGGATATTGAGTATGGATGCCGAGCGGAGGATAATCCCCGTGAGCGTATCAATATCGTAGTACTCGAGGTGCATGTTGATTCCAAAACGCGCGCGCAGAGGGCTTGTCAGTAAGCCGCTGCGGGTAGTAGCCCCTATCAGCGTGAACGGGTTCAATTCTATTTGTATCGAACGCGCCGAAGGGCCTTTATCAATCATTATATCAATCCGGTAATCCTCCATGGCGCTATACAGGTATTCTTCCACAATGGGGGATAAACGGTGTATTTCGTCGATGAAAAGGACATCATTCTTCTCCAGAGAGGTCAACAATCCGGCCAGATCGCCGGGTTTATCAAGCACCGGCCCCGAAGTTATTTTAAAGCCTACGCCCAATTCGTTGGAGATGATGCTGGACAGGGTAGTTTTACCCAATCCGGGGGGGCCATGCAAAAGCGTGTGGTCGAGCGATTCTCCCCGCATTTTAGCTGCCGAAACAAAAATTTTCAGGTTCTCAACTACTTTATTCTGCCCACTGAAACTGTCGAAAGTAAGCGGGCGTAAGGCGGTCTCAAACTCGCGTTCGGAGCTGTTTAAGTTATCGTCGTGTATATTGAATGAATTATCCATCTATTTGAATTCCAGAGATCTGTTCACCGATTGAATGCCCTTTACTTTTAAAATTTGAGAGCACAGCAATTGTACATCGTTTGAGTTGTGGACAAATATCGTTATTTTCCCTTCAAAAATACCATCACTCGTATCAATAGTCATTGCTTTGATATTGACCGAATCGGAAATAATGATTTGCGTTATATCGTTCAGGATGCCCATTCTGTCTATTCCGCTGATAACAATGGTCGATAAGAACGAATATTGCGCATAGCTTCCCCACTGCACATTGAGGATTTTATTCCCGAAATTCGCTTTCAGCTTCAGTCCGGCCGAACAAGTAACGTTGTGTACCTCCACTTCGTTGTTGTCGTTTATAAACCCAAAAACGCGGTCGCCCGGAATCGGGTTGCAACATCGGGCTACAATAAAGTTCTTTCTGAACGATTCTTCCTCCAATAAGTAGGTTTTCTTGGTATCTATCGGCACATTTTCGTCTTGCGGCAGGGTATTGACCGGTTTTAGCTTGTTCGGTTTCTTCACCACCTTAAATGCCTGCTTCATGTAGCGCATCAACAGATTGTTTGAGGCTTGCTTCTTCAGCGAAAGCAACTTTCCGGCATCGTCCGGCAGATCAATATCATGGTTCCCGATAGCATAGAACAAATCTTCTTTCTTGGTTTTATCGTAGTAATCCAAAAGCCTGTCGATGACTGGGATAGAGAGTTCGGAACTGGCTTCTGCAAATATTTTTTCGAGTGTAGCTTCCCCTTCTTTGATGATTTCCTTTTTCTTTCTTCTCAGGGCATATTCCAGTTTGGTTTTGGCCCGTGCGGTGGTAATCATTTGCACCCATTCTTGCTGGGGACTCTGATTTTTTGAGGTGATGACCTCTACCTGATCTCCACTTTTCAGCACATGGCTCAGGGGCACCAGGGTGTGATTGACCTTGGCGCCAATGGCATGATCGCCTATATTGGAGTGCAGGTCGTAAGCAAAATCGAGGGCTGTGGCGCCATGAGCCAGTGTTTTTATATCGCCTTTGGGGGTAAAAACGAAGATTTCCTGAGAAAAGAGGTTTAACTTGATTGTATCGAGAAAATCTATCGCATTGGGATTGGGGTTCTCCAGTATTTCTTTAATAGTTTTGAGCCATTTGTCGAGTTCGTTGTCTTCTTCTACTTTCCCTTCTTTGTATTTCCAATGGGCGGCAAATCCTTTTTCGGCAATGTCATCCATTCGTCGGCTTCTGATTTGGATTTCGATCCATTCGCCGTCGGGTCCCATCACAGTGAGGTGGAGAGCTTGGTATCCATTCGATTTTGGGCGGCTCACCCAGTCGCGGATGCGGTCGGGACGAAGTTTGTAAATATCGGTGATGACGGAATAAATGTCCCAACACCGTTTTTTTTCATCAATCTCCGGTTCGTTTTCAAATATAATACGAACAGCAAAAATATCGTACACATCCTCAAAAGAGACCGACTTGGCCTTCATTTTGTTGTAGATGGAATACACCGATTTTTCGCGGGCTTTAATTTCGTACTTTATGCCCAACTGGTTCAGCCTGTCGATAACGGGGGTGGCAAAGTGCTGGTATAAATCGTCCCTTTTCCGGTAAGTTGCCCGAAGTTTTTTCAGGATTTCGTTGTATTCATCAGGATTTTCGTATTTAAAGCTCAATTCCTCCAACTCTGTTTTTATGGCAAAAAGCCCTAAGCGGTGGGCGAGCGGTGCATAGATGAACATGGTTTCGCCGGCTATTTTATGCTGCTTGGCCGGAAGCATCGACCCCAAGGTGCGCATGTTGTGGAGCCTGTCGGCAATTTTTACCAGAATCACACGAATATCGTCCGACATGGTGAGCAGCAGTTTCCGGAAGTTCTCGGCTTGTGCCGAAACGTTCTCGCCGAACATTCCACCCGAGATTTTCGTCAATCCATCAACAATCTGGGCTATTTTTTCGCCGAAAAGCGCTTTTATATCTTCTACCGTGTATTCGGTATCTTCTACCACATCGTGCAGCAAAGCCGAGCAAATAGAAGTAGAACCCAATCCTATTTCGTTGCAAACAATGCGTGCAACCGATATGGGATGGAGAATATACGGCTCTCCCGACCGTCTTCGAGCTCCTTTGTGGGCTTCGTTGGCCAGGTTGAAAGCTTTTGTTACCAATTCCACCTTACGCCGGTGGTTAGAATTTAAGTAATCCTGGATAAGAGCATTAAATTCCTTCTCTATTAGTAAGTCATCTTCTTTGTTTTTTTCTTCTTTGCTCATGTACTAATTTGTGAAAGAGCAAAATTAATAAATCTTCTCAGATTTTATGCAGTTAATTTAGAGGAATATTAAGTTTTTGTCCAATGCTTAACTTATCGTTTTTTAGATTATTGGCCAACATAATAGCTTCAGGGGTAACTTTTCCGTATTTTTTGGCAATGACGGACAGCGAATCTCCTCTTTTCACCCGATATACAAGCTTATTTGCTTTGGGAGCCTGAGGCTTACCAGACTCGGCAACGACCGGTTTAACGGATTCTTTTTCAGCAAATTGTATGTTACTGACAGTTGCTTCTACTACTAACTCGCTAGCTGGGGTTTCTGCTTTTTCGGGTAATATCAGCATCAGGCGTTGCCCAATCTTTAGCTTTTTCGAGGTCAATTTATTCCATGCTACAATATCAGCGGCTTTTACATCGTATTTTCGCGCTATCAAAGGCAAGGTCTCACCAATTTTCACTTTATGGTAAATTGTTCGGTTGTCTTCCAAACGCTCTCTGTCGTCCATCGCATCTTCATCTTCGGCAGCAGCCAGCGACAGGGTATCGCTTGCATTATTTTCAGCCGATGCCTTGTCATCTATTTGGCCGGTAGCTGTCGATTTGGACTGGTTGTCAAAAAAACCGGACAAATTATTTGCAATCAGCGTTGTATCCCGCTCCAGCGTTGTTGCTGTATCAACTGCTTGTTGTTTTTCGGCAACCTGAGGCGCTGTTGTTGTATTGGCAGCCAGTTGTTGTGTCTCCGGCTTAACGGCATCCACACTTTTCTTCACCACCGCCGCCCGGCTGATGACCAGTGTTTTTCCGGCCATGATGCCTCTGGTTGACTTCAGATTGTTCAGTTTTTTCAACTGGGCGACCGAAACCCCATATTTTTGGGAAATCGCACCCAATGTTTCTCCTCTTTTTATTTTATGCGTCCGGGTTACTTTTCCGCTACTAAGGTCTGCCCCTTCAATCTCCACCGTTTTGCGGTGAGCCAAAAGGCTTTGTACATTGTAGGCGAATATCGTGTCCTGATTCATTATAAATTCGGAAATTGATTTTGAAGGGAGGCACAATTCGTATCCTTTGTACGAGCCCGGGATAAAATCTTTTTTATATTGCGGGTTCAAACTCCTGATTTCATCCATAGGGATGTTCAACACATTGGCTATTTGCTGAAAATGCAACATTTGGTTCACCATCACCGTATCAACCGATACGGGATACACGTATTCCATTGGGCAGATATTATGCTCCGAATAGAAATTCATGACGTATGTTGCGGCGATAAAAGCAGGCACATAGCCTTTCGTCTCTTTTGGCAAAAAGGAGTAGATTGCCCAATAATCTTTAGCTCCGCCACTCCGTTTAATGGCTTTATTCACATTCCCCGGCCCACAATTATAGGCGGCAATCACCAAATTCCAGTCGCCGTATATATCGTATAAATCTTTCAAATACCGGGCTGCTGCATCGGAGGCTTTCACAGGGTCTCTGCGCTCGTCAACAAGGCTATTCACCTCCAGGCCATACATCTGTCCGGTTCGCAGCATAAATTGCCAAAGGCCGGTAGCTCCCGCCCGCGAAACTGCGATGGGATTCAAGGCCGATTCTATAATCGGCAAATACTTCAATTCCAAAGGCAATCCGTATTTATCAAGAGTTTCTTCTATAATAGGGAAGTAGTATTCTCCACTGGCCAGCATGTATTGTACCGAAGTGCGGCGGCGGGAGGTATATAAGTCGATGTACGACCGGACAATTCCGTTGTAAGCGAGTTCCATTTCGGTCGGGAATGAGTACAAGCGGTGGATATATACCGAATCGGGAAATGTTATGTCCGCATTTGCAAACTGGTTGCAGGCATTCGACTGGCGATAGCAATTTTTCCAATCCACCAGCATTTGCTCCAGATTGTATTCAAGTTCCTGTGGAACCTGAATGGAAGTATCGGTTATGGTGTCTTTAAGCGTCGGTTGCCTGTTGGTCTGTCCCGAAACAGTTAGTAGCAACGAGAAAAAGATAAGACTTATAATTGCATTTTTTCCATGCATAGTTTGATGGTTTTGGATCTGGTGTTTTTTCAAAATGTAATACTGCATTGAACCCCTAAGGATTTATTCATTGGTAATGTGGCGAACGATTCAAACGGTTGAATCACAGCCGGTTCTACTCTCAACGACAAGTCGGGCGAAATATCGAAATCGAAAAGTTGCGCATCCACATACGCGTCAACCATGCATACCAGATAAACGCCGACAACGGCTATTATACAAAGGTCGCGATTGCGCCTGTAAAAATCTTTCTTCCGGCGGAAAGCGTTTTTTAAATTATCAATCTGGCTGTCGGACAATTCATTCGGGTCTCTACCCGGCACAAAATTTCCCCAGCCGCCGTAATAACTTCCGCGAGGGTCTTCACCCGCAATGGATCTGTATGCTTTAGAATAATCGTCGTAATAACGCCCATTCCACGAAATTCCGTACGACAATCCGATGAAACCGCCATATATGACGGGCAATTTCCAATATTTCCGGTTATAAATCTGTCCCAGTCCCGGAAATATGGCCGAATAAATAACCGCTTTATTGGGGTCGGGTTTGAAATCGTTCTTCAGTTTCAGTTGTTCCTGATTAAAACCGGCCTTTTCGTCAGTCTGTAAAGTTACTGTATCACCAATCAAAGAAAGTTGTTCTGCTTGTTCGTTATATACCGAAATAGTATCTTGTCCTTTTGTGTGAGGGGTAAAGATAATAAGACATATCAAAAGAACAAGGCCTTTTTTCATTTTTTAATATGGGGATAAATTTGCTTTAAGAAACAGTAAAATATTTAATGATATATTTCAAAGTTGTAACCGGCTGTTGTATATATGTTTACCAAAACAATAAAAAGGTCGGAGACCTTACTTATTTTTCAAACCGTCGAAAAGGGTAATTATCCTTTCCAAATCCTTATCCGATTCAAACGAAATACTGATTTTTCCTTTTCCCTTATCGTTGCAGGTTAGCTGTACTTTTGTCTGGAAAAACTTGGATAAATGCTTTTTCAACAGTTCAAAATCTTCCGGTGTTGCCTTTTTCAGCTCACTTTTAGCCGTTTTTACTGCTTCTTTTTCACGCAGAAAGTCTTTCAGGTTTTCTCCGTTTTTTATGGCGGCGGCATATTCTTCTACCTTCCGCACCGATAAGCCTTCTTCAAGGATTAATTCATATACCTCCAATTGCGCCGAAGGTTCGTCTATGGTAATCAGCGTACGGGCGTGAGCCATCTCAATCTTCTTGTCTCTCAATCCCATTTGTATTTCGGCAGGCAGTTTCAGCAGACGAAGGTAGTTGGAAATGGTTGTCCTCTTTTTCCCGATTCGTTCGCTCAGGCCTTCCTGTGTCAGGTGATACGAATCAATCAGGTTTTGATAGGCCAATGCTATTTCTATTGAGTTCAGGTCTTCGCGCTGTATATTTTCTATCAGCGCCATTTCCATTACCTCCTCGTCTTCAGCTGTTCGCACATAAGCAGGTATGTTTTCGAGACCGGCCAGCAGAGATGCCCTGTAACGGCGTTCTCCGGCAATGATCTGATAATTGTCCTCGCTCAGTTTTCGGAGTGTAATCGGCTGAATAACACCCATTTGCCTGATAGAGTCGGCCAGTTCGTTCAATGCTTCTTCTTCGATAACACGACGAGGCTGATCGGGATTTGCATGTATTTGGGAAAGTGATATTTCGTTAATCGACGAGGAGCCTTGTATTTCTACCTCATTTATTCCGAGTAATTCTGTAAGCCCTCTTCCAAGCGCTTCTGGTTTTTTTGCCATAACATAAAATGTTTACCTTAATACTACAAAGTTATGCATTTTTTTCGATAAGTTCTTTTGCCAACTGCATATAATTAACACTACCACGCGACAGCACGTCATATTCGATAACCGATTGAGCGTAACTTTGCGACTCGCTCAGGGTTGTATTCCGGTGGATAACCGTTTCAAATACCAACTCCTGAAAATGTTTTTTCACTTCGCCATATACCTGATTGGCCAACCGGAGGCGGGCATCGTACATGGTGAGCAGGAATCCTTCGATTTCGAGCTGTGGATTCAGTTTGGTTTTGATGATTTTGATTGTATTCAGCAGTTTACTAATCCCTTCCAAGGCAAAATACTCGCATTGCACGGGTATTATGACCGAGTCGGCGGCTGTCAAGGCGTTGATGGTAATCAGCCCCAACGAAGGCGAGCAATCAATAAATATATAGTCGTACTGCTCTTTAAGCGGACGTAAAACGGCGGCCAACCTCTTTTCCCGGCCATCGAGGTTCAGCATTTCGAGCTCTGCACCTACCAGGTTGATATGGGAAGGTATAATATCCAACTTCTCGACCCCTGTGTGCAGGATGGTTTCTTCGGCGGTTGTTTTTCCCAGCAGAAATTCGTAGATTGTTTTCCTGTTATTTTTAATATCAATGCCTAATCCCGACGATGCATTCGCCTGTGGATCAGCATCAATAATTAAGACCTTTTTTTCGAGAGCAGCCAACGATGCCGCCAGATTAATAGTAGTTGTGGTTTTTCCAACGCCTCCCTTTTGGTTGGCTAAAGCGATTAATTTGCCCATGACTTGTGTTATGTGATGATTTTGGAGTGCAAATTAACGAAGAAAATCAAGGAGAATCGCATGAAGTAGCTACAAACAATGTTATATTGTTGAAAACTGACGGTTGCTGTTAATAAAGGTTGCAACTTAGTGAATCACAATATTTTAGTACTATACAATCGGGGTTGCATGTTTGTTAATCAAGGTTAAATAATAAAAATTAGAAGAATATTCTTATGTTTTAAAACATATAATCCTTATCTTTGCAATGTGTTTTTTTCATGGTATTAGATTTAAGGTTAACAATGAAGATTGGTTGTCGTGATGACAACCTTTTCTTTTTTACAGGCATAACGCCGAGACGCCCAATTGTCTGAACCGTTGATTATACCTGATTTTCTTGATTAACATGATTACATTGTAGAGACGTGGCGTGCCACGTCTGTTGCCGCGAATGGGGCGTTTAATCCTGCAAATCAAAAAAAATTACGGAAATCCCCCGTTTCAAATCCGTTCGCGGCGGCGGGCGAAAGATATTTCGCCCCTACATCGTGTTAATCAAAAATCCCCGTTTCAAACCCGTTCGCACCAAACGGGCATATATCCATCACCAAATCAACCGCAATTGAAATTCGTATGTGCCGGGAACATAATACTGGTCGGTATCGCTAAACAACAGGGATTCTTTTACGTTGAAACGGATATAGCTGGCTCCGTATTCGTAATCTATCGTTTCGGAATAGAAGTAACCGCCCGGATTGGCTGGCTCGTAATAATTGGCGGTGAAAGGAAGTGGCTTGTAGGTTCCGCTATTGTTAATCAAGGCAATAACAATGCCATCGGATGCAATGAAGCTATCGAGCCAAGGTACCCGTTCGCTATAAAAATAGCACTCCTGCTCGCTGTCCCACAACCATTGTTGCGGCGTAACAACAATTGTTCTTTTGTCCCAGTAAGCGCTTTCGTCGGGGATAATACGGCTATCGTTATCATCGGAACAAGAGGCGCTAAACATAAGTACGCCCAGAAAGAGCAATGATATATTCGTCCAAAAAAACAGTTTCTTCTTCATACGATTCTGGTTTTAAATTGTTATTCTGAGCAAAACTAATAAATAATTGTATAACTGAAGCATTTCGGAATCTAAAATCCGCTTTATATCCGAATTTTTTACCTTAATACTGCTCCTCGATATATTTATGAACAAGGCGCGATACCGGATAGTTGTGGATTTCGCCGGCAGGTATTTCGAGGTAGTCTTTGTTCTTCCAACGGTTTCTCGGCATATCAATCCGGTAAAAATTGGCATAGATTATCCGGTGCGACAATACATGCTTTACCTGCAACACCTGTTTTACCGGCAAATCGCCCGAACCCTCGAAAAGCCGGTTAAACTGCTCATTCTTCAAAAGGCCCTCCAGCGGAATATCTTCGGATGTTTCGATTAGCGGAAACTCATACATGTTTTTCCAGACATCGTCTTTTTCCCTTTTGTTCAGGTAAGCATATCCGTTGTTGCGGATGTCAAGATAATTGAAATAGCGGCTTTTGACTTTTGTTTTCCCTTGCTTCACCGGATACAGGGAAACGCTTCCCGCAGCAAAAGCAAGGCAAAGCATCGACAAGGGGCATACATCGCAGCGGGGATTCGCCGGCGCACACTGCAAAGCGCCCAATTCCATTATGGCCTGATTGTAGGTTCCCGGGTCCCGTTTGTCCAAAATATCCTGTGCCAGCAGGTAGAACAGCTTTTTACCTTTCCCCGTATCAATCGGTTCGTCTATTGCAAACAAGCGCGACAATACCCTGAACACGTTTCCATCGACAACCGCGTAGGCCTGGTTGTAGGCAAACGACACAATAGCTGCCGCAGTATATTCCCCTATCCCTTTCAGGCTGAGTACATCGGCATATTCCTGCGGAAAAACGCCTCCGAAACGCCCCATTATGTCTTTTGCGGCGGCATGCAAGTTGCGTGCGCGACTGTAATAGCCCAGTCCCTGCCACAGTTTCAGCGCTTCGTCTTCGTCAGCCTCGGCCAACGATTTTAGGTCAGGGAACCGTTCGGTGAAGCGCAGAAAATAGTCGTATCCCTGATCGACCCGGGTTTGTTGCAAAATAATTTCCGATACCCAAATAATATAGGGGTCGGGGGTATCCCTCCAGGGAAGTTCGCGTTTGTTGGCCTTGTACCACTTCAACAATAGACTATTAAACCGGGGTAAATCATTCATTATAAGTTCATCCATACATCACTAGAAAAAATCGTAAAAGTTGCCGTTCACAAGTTAATAATCTTTGTTCCCGGCACAAAATTAATATCTATTTCAAATGAATCGGGTAAAACAACAAAGATTTAACAAAAATGACAAATAATTATTTTTGTTGTTAATAAAAAAGCTATATATTTGCAGTCCAAAAAATTAGTAACAATTATTATACATTTAAAAGAATATACAAAATGACAAAGGCAGACATTGTTAGTGAGATTGCAAAAAGTACAGGTGTTGATAAAGCTACAGTACTTAAAACTGTTGAATCGTTCATGGAAACAGTAAAGGATTCATTGAGTAAAGAAGAAAACGTTTACCTGAGAGGTTTCGGTAGTTTCATCGTGAAGAAGAGAGCCAAAAAAACAGCTCGCAACATCTCGAAGAACACAACTATCATTATCCCTGAGCACAACATCCCGGCATTCAAACCGGCAAAAACCTTTACTAGCCAAGTAAAGAAATAAGAATTTATTAATATCTAAAACATAGCAACCATGCCAAGTGGAAAGAAAAGAAAAAGGCATAAAATGTCAACTCATAAGCGTAAAAAAAGACTAAGAAAAAACAGGCATAAAAAGAAGAAGTAATTTAGTCTATCGTCTTTTTCTTTGAGTCGGGAAAAATTCAAATATAACAAGAACAAACTTAGAGGTTATTCGATATAAATTTAAGTTTGTTCTTTGCGTGTTTGAACAAACCGCGCGTGGAACTACTGTCCTGTTTAATGAAGAAATGACAGGATTACGAATGATTTACAAATGATTTATGAATAGCGAACTTATAATTGATGCCCAGCTTAAGGATGTTTCAATTGCCGTGCTCGAAGACAAGAAACTTGTCGAGTTACAAAAAGAAGCAAGGGATGTTCCTTTTACGGTTGGGAGTGTTTATGCAGGGAAGGTAAAGAAGCTTATGCCCGGCCTGAACGCTGCTTTTGTGGATATTGGATACAAAAAGGATGCTTTCCTTCACTACCTTGACCTCGGGCCCCAATTCAAGTCGATAGACAAGTTCTACAAGCAAGCCCTCGCCGACAAGAGAAAATTCCCCCAAATCTCGAAAATGCCGTTTGAAAGCGACATCGAGAAAGATGGAAGCATAACCGATATACTGAAAATAGGCCAGGAGATTTTGGTGCAGATAACCAAAGAACCCATCTCGACAAAAGGCCCCCGCCTGACTTCCGAAATATCTTTTGCCGGACGTTATTTGGTGCTGATACCTTTCAACAACAAAGTTTCGGTTTCGCAAAAAATAAAAACAAAAGAAGAACGGGCGCGCCTGAGGCAACTGATACAGAGCATCAAGCCAAAGAACTTTGGCGTGATTGTGAGAACCGTAGCCGAAGGGAAAAAAGTAGCCGAGCTCGACATAGAGCTAAAAATACTGGTAAAACACTGGGAAGAAAACCTCCCCAAAATTCAGAAAAACAAATTACCGACATTGGTTTACGAAGAAACAGCGCGTATTGTGGCGCTTCTTCGCGATGTTTTCAATCCGGGTTTTTCCGAAATACACATCAACGACAAAGATACCTACAATCAGGTAAAGGACTACATCACCATTATCGCTCCCGAAAAGAAAGATATTGTGAAATTGTATTCCGGCGAATTACCCATTTTCGACCACTTTGCCGTTACAAAACAAATAAAAGCGCTTTTCGGTAAAACCGTAACCTTCAAAAACGGCGCTTACCTGATAATAGAGCATACCGAAGCCCTCCACGTGATAGACGTCAACAGTGGCAACAGGGCCAAAAACCAGCAACTGGGACAGGAAAATAATGCCTGGGAAGTAAACTCCTCGGCAGCGGAGGAAGTCGCCCGCCAGCTCAGGCTGCGCGATATGGGAGGCATCATTGTCATCGACTTCATTGATATGGGCGACAGCGAACACCGTGGCCGGTTGCTCCAGAAAATGACCGAATTGATGGCCAACGACCGCGCAAAGCACAACATACTCCCCCTGAGTAAGTTTGGGCTGATGCAAATAACTCGCCAACGCGTGCGACCCGAAATGGAAATAACTACCACCGAAATATGCCCCACCTGCTTTGGCAAGGGCGAAATAAAACCATCTTTATTGTTTACCGACAGCCTGCAATCGAAAATAAGTTACTTGGTGAAAAAGCTTCAGGTAAAAGATTTCAGCCTGCATGTCCATCCATACGTGGCCGCCTTTATCAACAAAGGACTTATCTCGCTGAAATGGAGATGGAAATGGAGATACTCAAGCAGTATGAAAATAATACCCAACCAAAGCCTCGCATTTCTGGAATACCACTTCTACGATAAAAATGCCGAGGAGATTGACCTCAAGCAGGAAATAGAATTGAAGTAAAAAAGGGGCAACGCACGCGTTGCCCCTACATAAACATTCGGACGCATCAATTACGCACCCCTGCAATTTTCTATTCATTTATCATGCTAAACAATTCTTCGGCAGCTTCGCGCGGACCGTTTTTGGTTTGGCCGTCGATGGCTAGCGAGGTATGTATTTCGCCGATTTTTGTTCCTTTGCTTTCCAAGGCTTTGAAGAATTTCCGTACCAGTTTTTCGGCTTTTTCCCGTTCCTGTACCGGTCCGAACGGATTGGCGAAATAGGATTTCACCAGCCCTTTTTCGGTGGTTGTTCCCTTTGCTTTTCTGGCTCCGGCTTCAAAGGTTTCGATGGCCGAATCGAGGTTGGCGAAGAGCTTTATTTTATCTACCGCTTCGGCGTAGTTGTTGGCATACAGCATGTAGTCAACGGTGTAGCCCTTCGATATGATTTCGTAGGTCGAGATGGGGATGGTTACGCGGGCGTTCACCCGGTCGGGGTTGGTATATATCCCCCTGTCCAACTGCTCGAAGGCATAAGTGGGATCCAAATCATCCGTGCGGACAAAGGCGCCTATTTCGGTACCGTAGCCTTTCACTATGCCGTCTTTTTCGAGTTGCAAATAGCCCATATCGTCGAAAATAATACGCATGTGGCGGATATATTTTTCGTTGAGCGTGCGGAATGCTTCGAGGCTTTCCGATTTTCCGGCTCCGCTATCGCCCATGATAATGATGTTGGCTTCTTTTCCGTTTTTCAATGCAATATTTACCATCGCCCCGTGGATAGGCAAGTTGCCATTCTCCATTTGCTTGATATTGTGCAATGTCAACAGCATTTTCTTCATGTAGCCAAAATAGTCTATATCGTCGCAGTAGTTGGCGTATCCTATCAGGATGTCGTTCTTCTTGTCCTTGTAGTAGAATGTGCGCTTTTCTTCCTCTCCATCAGGATAGCCGAAGACATAAATCAAATCGGGTTTTTTGCCGATATAGTCATTTTCCTTCGCCAGTTCAAACAAATTGGCCAGGCCTAATCCATGACACATAAAGTCTTTGTGGAAATACACGAACGCCAGCAAGTTACCCACCTTTGCCGGATAAAGGAACCAATCGTTTTCGTCCAACACAACGCCTTTTAGCGGATTGGATTGATGTTCCTGAAAAATTCCGTCCCGTGTATTCTTTTTGGTGTACGAAATGTAGGGCGGATTAATTACCACTGTTCCGATGAAAGGAATAGCGCTCAGTCCGTTATATTCTACCGGACAATTCCAGCTAATATCGTTAAGCATCAGCCCGGCGTTGGCTCCTGCTACCAGTTGCCTGTAAACACGGTGATTGTATCCCATTACGGTTTCTTCGGTACGCCGGTAAATCGACAGAATCAGCTCGTTCAACAAGCCGTTGGCCTGAATAAAACGCACGTTTTGCAATCCGTCTCCCAGGCGGTTGTTGTGCACAACGGTTACACGTTCCAGTTTTCGCCAGAAAGAATACAGTAACTCTATCAATTCAATGAATATATTCTTATCCTTAAAGAAAGGAGCGTATTTATTATTCATTGTCAGAAGTTCCTCTATTTCACATACATTCAGCAGTTTTACGACCTCGATAAGTGAATTGACCAGTTCTTCGTCCGATTTAAAATCCTTGATAAAATAGTCGTAAATAATCTGGTTGTCTTTCTTTATTTTCTTCACAAAAGTTTCAACAACACTATGAAACGCATAGCTACTCAATATTTTTTGCCTCGAATCGCAATACTTCAACGTGAAGTTTATAATTGCGCGGCCTCTACTTAAGGTAAATTCCTTTTGCATTTGATTTATAGTTTTATGGTTACTTTTTACTTATCAGATGTTTACAAGCTAATTAGCTTAATGAATTAGCGCTGCAAAGATATAGCAAAAATAAGAGAACGGTAGCTTTTTGATTCTATTTTTGCTTTTAAAAAACACAAATCATCATATCTAAGTATTTTAACGGCAACAATTCATAACTTTTAGGTATTGCCGCCCGAGAGAATAACGAATAGCTTTGCAGCTGCTAATTTATATTATACAGAACAAATGAAATACACATCAATTTTTCTTTCGCTATTGGCCATTACCTGCCATCTACCGGCGCAAACTGTCGAAATAGGAGAGCTAACAGAAGAAGTAAACGAGCCTATATACGTGCAGAATGCGCCATCGAAGTTGCGACTGGGCGGATATGGAGAAATTGCAATGACCCGCAATTTTTTTAGCGATAATATCAACCGCTACACACATGCCGCCGACTATAAAAATGCCGCCGGTCATGGCAGATTCGATATACCGCACGTAACTTTTTCGGTTGACTACGATTTTGGCAATGGTTGGCGGATAAGTTCCGAAATAGAGTTTGAACATGGCGGAACAGAAGCCGCCGTGGAACTGGAAGCAGAAGAAGCCGGTGAATACGAAACCGAAGTGGAACGTGGCGGCGAAGTAGCGCTGGAACAATTCTGGGTCGAAAAAACATTCAACAGAGCGATAAATCTGCGCTTGGGGCATATTATTGTTCCGGTTGGACTGACAAACGGCAACCACCTTCCTACACAGTTTTTCACCGTCTATCGTTCGGAGGGAGAGAATACCATACTTCCTTGTACATGGCACGAAACAGGCGTCAGCCTTTGGGGAAATATCGGCAAATGGCGATACGAGGCTATGCTCTTACCCGGACTGGACTCGGAATTGTTCGGCAGACAAAACTGGATTAAAGACGGCTCGGCGTCGCCTTACGAATTTAAGGTAGCCAATACCTACGCCGGAGCGCTCCGCCTCGATAACTATTCGATAGCAGGTTTGCGCATGGGAGTAAGCGGTTACTACGGATACAGTTTCTCGAACAGCATTTTGCCCAGCCAGGCCGACAGGTACAAAAAAGTAAAGGGAGCCGTAGGTATATGCTCATTCGATTTTGAATACAAAGGCTACAATTGGGTGGCTCGCGGCTATTTCGATTATGGGCATCTGGGCGATTCCGAAATTATATCGGCCTACAACAAGGGGCTGCCAAAGCTGTCGCCGTCGGCACGCACCAATGTGGCTTCCGATGCCTTAGCTACCAGCGTGGAAGCGGGCTACGACATATTTTCCCAAGTGAAGGAAATGGCAAAACAAAAGCAGAAGTTTTTTGTATTCGGCAAATACGAATACTACGACCCGATGTATAAAACAGCAAGCAATATTACCGACAACGAATGGTGCGGACGCCAGCGGATAGTGGGCGGCGTAAATTACTACCCCATCAAAGAGGTGGTTATCAAAGCCGAATATTCGTCCGGCATCCTGAAAACACAATACAACAACGAAAACAGCATTTCCATCGGCGTGGCCTATGCCGGATTTTTTAATTAACAACAGCCCCCCCCACCCCCCGTAGGGGGGATTCAAAGCCTCCAAAAGCTTTTACCTTTTCCTTTCTCCTTTTGGAGAAAGTACCCGTAGGGGGATAGAGGCCGGGGAGGTTGGAGGGGCTGCTGAATTTGAAACTTTAAACTTAAAAATAAATGAAGAGATTTTTTAAACTCCCCGCATTTGCGCTGCTTGCAACAGCAATGGCTTTTGTCGCCACATCGTGTAGCGATAGCGACAGCGACATTTTTGATACCGAAAAAGAAACGGCCCTGTCGCAGGCCATACCGCAGTATGTAAACAATACGGTGATTGCCACCTACAAGTCCTTGGCCGATGAAACCATTGACTTGCACGAAGCGCTTGTGGCATTAAGAGCCGACAAAACAGATGAAAACGTGCAGATTGCCGCCAACGAATGGATAAAAGCCCGCGACTACTGGGAGCTGAGCGAAGCATTCTTGTATGGCGCTGCAAGCGATTTTGGCATCGATCCGCATATCGACACCTGGCCACTGGCAAAAGACGAACTGTTGGCGTTACTAAAAAACGATAGCCAGATAAACGGAATGGATTCGGAAGAAGGAGATGCTTATGTCGGCGAATTTTTAGGAAAAGGATTGCTGGGCTTTCACGGCATCGAATACATCTTGTTTGAAGCAGGCGGAACCAAAGCGGCGAGTAGAATCACCGACAAAGAATTGGTATATGCCATTGCCGTATCGGGAGACTTGCGCAATCAGTGTTTCCGTTTGGAAGCTTCCTGGGCAGGCCTCGACAAGGTTTCAGCCGAAAAACGCGAAAAGCTGGAGGAACTGGGACTGCAAGTTACAATCACCGGCGGACGCAGCTCCTATGGCGACAATATGCTCAATGCCGGAAAAGCCGGTAGTGGTTACGTGAGTGTGGTAGATGCCGGTCAGGCCATCATCGAAGGCTGCATCACCATTGCCGACGAGGTGGCTACCACGAAGATTGGTCAACCGCACACCGGCGAAGATGTCAACTACATCGAATCGCCTTACAGCTTCAACTCGAAAGTGGATTTTATCGGCAACATCAAAAGCATCGAAAACACTTATCTGGGAGGAGCTGACGCTGCCAGAAGGGGCGCCTCTATCAGCGATTATATCAAAAAGATTAATCCGACACTGGACACACGGGTAAAAAATGCGATAACCGAGGCTATTGCCAAAATTGATGCTATCCCCTATCCTTTTGCGCAGAATTTCACTTCGCCAAAAGCTGGAGAGGCCATGGATGCATGTAACGAACTGGCCGAAATATTGCAGGAAGTAAAAATAGCTTTAAATAATTAATACAGAGTGTCTGAAAAAGGCGATATAAAAAAATGATCGACATGAAAAAAAATAATTTGTACTTAATATGCTCGCTTTCGCTTATCTTTGCCGCGTGCAACGACGATGAAAAAGGAGGCGGTGATTCATCAACCCTCCCTTTATCGGAAGAATATTATTCGGGAGGACTGCTGGGCACAACATTCAACGAAAGCAACTTTTCGTACGAACAGCCAACTCCCGCCGTAGAAAAAGACCCGCTTATGGCAAGAAGTTTTAAATATGGCGAAGCGCTTTTTGAGAAAGAATTTACATCCAATACATCGGGGGTAAGAAGTGGCTTGGGGCCGGCATCTGTCCGCAGCTCCTGCGTTACCTGCCACCCGGGATACGGACACGGAAAGCGCATGGAAAGATACCGCTCCAAAGATTATGGAAACGGATACCTGCTGGTTGTTACCGACGAAAACGACAATTACATCTCTCAACTGACAGGGATGCCCCAAACTCAAGCGGTTGCTCCTTTTTTGCCGCCTATCGACGAGTCGGGCATCCACATCGACTGGTTGAACCATATCGACGAATACGGGAACAAATTCCCCGACGGCGAAACGTATAGCCTGATATATCCCGAAGTAACTATCGACCGCTCGGCATTTAACGTTCCCGTACCCGATTTCTACAAGGTACGATTAGAAGCAACCATCGGCGTTTACGGAACAGGCTTGTTGGATGCCATCCCCGACGATTCGCTGCTGGCGCAGTACCAATACGAAAAGAGCAAGGGCTTTATCCTCAACGATGCGAAATACCAGCCCGAAAACTTCATCAAAGAAGTGGACGGAACTTCGCACCCGGGACGTTTCACCTACGGACTTACGCGCGGCACTTTACAAAACGGCCCCGGCGCCAATGCCATCTGGAACATAACCAACGTAACGCGTTCCGACCGCCGGTACCACTACATTACGGCGGCTTATGCCACTGCCATGTCGCAGAACACAGCTATTCAGCAGGCATTGAATAAAACAGAGGCCGAAATCTACAACGATTTAATGGCCAGAGACCTGCCGGTTGAAATGAGCGATCAGGATTATATCGACTTCATGGTTTGGCACAGAGGCTTGGCAGTTCCGGCAGCGCGCAACCTGGATGATGCTACCGTACAAAAAGGAAAGAAGAATTTCTACGAAATAGGCTGTGCCACCTGTCATCGCCCATCGTGGAAAACAGGTCCGGACGATTACGCAGGCGATCCGATGGTGAAAGGCAAATTGCCCCAATATCCCTATCAGAAAATATGGCCATATACCGATTTGTTGCAACACAAATTAGGGATGGTGAACGACATCCGCACAGGCTGGTGCCGCACAACGCCTCTCTGGGGACGCGGACTGTCGGAAAAGAACACAGGAGCAAGCGACCACTTGCACGACATGCGCGCCCGAAACTATGTTGAAGCAATTATGTGGCATGGCGGCGATGCGGCACGGTCGAGGGATAAGTTCCATAAACTGTCGAAGGAAGACAGGGACGCATTGGTTAAATTCCTTGAAGCTATTTAATGTATGATGATGAAAAACCGAACGATTAAATACTGCGTATCAGGAGCATTGATAGCCTTGCTTATAAGCATGGCAGCGGCTACCATGCTGGAAAATTTATACGGGCGCGAAACGGTTATGCGCTGTATCTATGGCTCGTGGTGGTTTGTCGTTCTTTGGGGCATACTCAGTATGTCGACCATCATTTACATTATTCTCACTAAGTTATACAAGCAAAAGGCAGTGTTTTTACTACACTGCTCTTTTCTTGTTATACTGACCGGCGCCCTGATTACTTTCGTATCGGCAGACAGGGGATACCTCCATATCCGCCAAGGTCAGATACTAAACTATTACCTCTCCGAAGAGGACGAGACCAGGCAGCAATTGCCTTTTGATGTTAAGCTACTGGTTTTCGATATTGAATACCATCCGGGCACGGACGATCCTGCCGATTTTACCAGCTTCCTGATAGTTGACGGCGAAGTCTGCAAGGTGTCGATGAACAAAATATACCGGCACAAAGGCTACCGGCTCTATCAGTTGTCGTACGACAGCGACGAGGAGGGCAGCGCCCTGCTAGTGAACCACGACCCTTGGGGCATAGCGGTTACATACGCCGGTTACATCCTGCTGGCCATCGCCGTCTTGTGGCTGCTCTGGCTGCAGATTTCGTGGAAAGGGCTGATTGGGATTGCCGTCCCCGTCGCCATGCTGTGGTACTACATTTCGCAGATGAACCCGATGACGCCCGTGTTGCGTTCGCCGATGCTGGCAGCGCATGTATCTATTATTATGGCCTCGTATGCATTGCTCGTTGCCATTACCGTAGTGGGAATTATAGCCCTGTGCTCGAAAAAGAAACGGGAAAAGCTGTACCGGTGGAATGTAAAATTGCTTTATCCGGCGGTATTCCTGCTGGCGACAGGCATCTTTCTGGGGGCAGTATGGGCAAATATATCCTGGGGACGTTATTGGGGCTGGGACGCCAAAGAAACCTGGGCGCTCATCACCCTGATTATCTACGCCATTCCGATGCACAGAAACAGCTTCAAGGTTTTTCGTTCGCCCTACCACTTCCAGCTGTATTGCAGCCTTGCACTATTAGCCGTAGCCATGACCTTTTTTGGCGTAAGCTTTTTGCTTGGGGGGATACACAGTTATGTGTGAATATTGTCTGAATCATGATGCGTAGGGGCGAAATAGTTGTAGCCCCTACGATATTTTACACAAAATTTATCGACACAAAAAAACGTGTGAACAATGAGGTAATGTGGTTAAATTACACGTCGTAATACATTGCTACTGAGGCTATTTAGTTAAATGAAATGAGGTGGGAATGAGGTTTTTTATGTACATACCCACCATCTGTCATTGCGGGCGCCGACCCGCAATCCCCTGAGCATGGAACAAACCTCGTGCATTGCAGAACCTCTCAGTAGAGACGTGGCGCGCCACGTCTGTATTCCGCGTCCGTATTTCGTAGGGGCGTATGGCACACGCCCGTTGCCGCGAATATGTATTTTGTCCCCTGCGGGACTAAACACCTGGTTTAGCTGGCGCAGATTTTACAGAGCGCATAAAAAAGACTGTCCCAACTGATGGGACAGCCTTTATTTTTATTATAAAGCGATTCTATTCTTAGAATACAAGACTTATACCGAACAAAACATTGCTAAGGTCGAGGTTTAAACCAAAGGAACTTCCTTTAGGGCCATCCTTAAACTCCAAACTTTCGTAACCTAAAAATCCGAATTTACCGGTTAAGCTTATTTTTTCCGATACGTTCAAGGCAACTCCTGGACGGAAACCAACTTCAAATCCGGTAGCTTTAACATCAGCATCTTTGTTTTTGGCTTGAGTATAACCAATTCCACCATCTACAAAAAGTCCACCAACATTGCCTTTCAATACTGAATAACGTACAAAAGGAGCAATCACGATAGTTTGTTCTTTACCTGCAGCATCCTCTTGTTGTCCGAATCCAACGTTAATACCAACACCTATTTTGTCGTTTACAACATAACCAAATTCAGGAACAAGCTGATAGCCTGTGTAGTCACTGCTAACTTCACCAACCTTTGTGCTGGAAGAAGAAAAACCAACGCTACCGCCAATCCAAATTTGTCCTGGTTGTTGCGCCGATGCCGATGCGGAAATACCCAATACAACGACCAAAGTCATCATCAATTTTTTCATAATTCTTAAATTTTTGAATGAATAAATTTTTGTAAATTTCATATTTGATTATCAAATATAATATACAAAGGTATGAAATAAAATATAATACCCGCTGATTTTCATGAGAAAATTTGGAAATGAAGCCTGATTTTGTAAAAATAGCTTGGGAATCTCCTGCTCATATCAGCAACCTTACCGAAAGGCATAAGCAGTAAATTTTTTCATGCGTTTGCCCTAAGGGGGAGATGCCTCACTATCAAAAAAATTAAGATACGGATAATAATTCTTTCCCCAATTTATGTAAGCCCGAAATTATTTTTTCACGCTGTTCCTTTCTCGGCTTTTTCAGGCCCGAACTGTAATGGCTCAATTGCGAAGCGTTGATGCCGGACGCTTTTGCCAGCGCTGTTTTTGTTACGGTTCCATCAATGTATTTCAATAAGGCTTCAATGTCATATTCAAATACCAGTTCATATTCTTCTTTTAAAATATCCGGCATAGTTTTTCCATGTTTTAACAACACTTCTTTGAAAGTATCTAATGCCGCTTTGGCATCTGCTTTAGCGCTTTCGAGCGTTTCACCAAATCCATAGACATTCGGAATTTGGTCAAATGATACGCCATAACCGTCTTTACCTAATTCTAAAATTACTCTGATTTGTTTCATAATTCGTATAATTTATATTTTTAGAGTCCAAAAGGCTATCTAATTCCTAATTCTTTTAAGATACTGTTGCATGTCCCTTTCGGAACCTCTTTTGAGCCGTGATAAGGGATGATAATAATTTTCCCGTCCTTTTCGTAAACCCTGTGGCTTGTGCCATCCTGATATAATAATTTCGCCCCTGCTTTTACCGCTTTTCTGTTCAGTTCCGACGATTTCATATCTTATATTCTTATTCGACACCGTAAAGGTAAGTAATTATTTACCTTTATACAAGTGAAATGGTAATTATTTTTATACTGTTTCCTCTAACCCATTCTTTGCTGGCGCGGACATGTTGTCTGTGTCTTATATGCCAATTCGTTGTTGGACACAGGTTACAAGCCTGCGCCAGCGAGCGTGGACATCGTAGGGAATAGCACATACAAGCTTCCCTACACATACAACAACCTGAATAACCGCTTCTCGTCAAGTATTTCATTCGCAACTTCCAGTAGCGATTCTGCTGTGATGGCCTCTATTTTGAGGAAGCTTTCTTCCAGCGTATCGTATTGGTTGTAGCGCATAATTCCTTTGCCGAAGGACAGGGCAAGGCTCTCGCGATTGTCGCCGGCGATGGCTACTTGTCCGCTTAGTTGTTTTTTGGCCGTGTATAGTTGCATGGTCGATAGCTTGGTATTCTTCAATTTTTCCAGCTCTTTTTGCACAAGATGAATACATTTCTCGACATATTGCTTGTCGGTTCCGAAGTAAATGGAGAACAGGCCTGTATCGGAGTAGGTTGTCTGGCTCGATTCCACATTATATACATAGCCTCTTTTTTCGCGTAACGAAATATTCAGGCGGCTGTTCATCCCCGGCCCGCCCAGTATGTTGTTTAGCAGGTGCAGGGTTCGGCGTTTGGGGTCGTGCAGGCTATACGAGCGACTGCCTATCATAACGTGTGCCTGTGATGTATCTTTGTCCTCGCGACGAGTAACCGGATTTATCTCCAATGGGGCTAAGCGTTGGCTTGACAATGCTTTCGCCAGCAGTTCCGACAAGTATTTTTCGCCCAGCCTGACCACTTTTCGGAAGTCGGTTCTGCCGATAGAAAAAAAGACGATATTGGACGGAATGTAATGTTTTTCGATGAAAAGGCTCGATTGATGGCTGCCGAAGGTTTTCAGCAGCTCGGGTTCGCCCAGTATGTTATGTCCCAGTTGAGAGCCTTTAAATACCAGATTCTCGAATTCGTCGAAGATTAGTTCCGAGGGACTGTCTTCGTAAGAGTTGATTTCATCGAGGATTACGTCTATTTCTTTCTCAATTTCGGCTTGGGGAAATTGCGAGTGGAACGTTAAATCGGATAGCAATTCAAATGCCCGTTCGAAATGCTGTTCCAGAAAGACCGAGTAGATAACCGTCTCTTCCTTGTTGGTATAGGCATTCAGCTCGCCCCCGACTACTTCCATCCGGCTTATGATGTGGTGCGACCGACGTTTCCGGGTGCCCTTGAAAAGCATGTGCTCGATAAAATGCGCCATTCCGTATTCATCCGTTTCCTCGTCCCTGGTTCCGGTGTTTACAATGAAACCGCAATAAGAAACATCGGAGGGGATTTGCTTATGTGCAATTCGGAGGCCGTTGGCAAGCGTATGAAGCTGGTAGTTTAAATTCGTCATTATTTTTTCATATAGTATGCCCGTTCTTCGGGCGAAAATTTTTCGATAGAATACCGGAGCATGGTGCGCGGCATGGTTTTATAATGGACATCCAGAAAGCCAATAAGCGCGCTTTTATCCTGCTTCCCTGCCTCGCGAAGCATCCAGCCGATGGCTTTGTGCATCAAGTCGTGCGGATGATGCAGCAGTTTTTCGGAAAGCCGGAAAATATCGGTCAAATCGCCTCTTCTGATAAAAGCAAAGGCGCTGACTATGGCAATTCGCTGATCCCACAAAAGCGTGCTGTCGGCCAAATTGTAGAGGATGCTTCTATCGCTTTTATCGACAAGGTATTCGCCCACAATATCCTTTGAACTCAAATCGACCAAGTCCCAGTTGTTTATGCGGGTGGTTTGCGAGAGGTAAAAATCCACGATTTTTTTTCGCTCGTCTTCCTGCTTCTCTTTTTTGAATCGCTCAACTAAAATCAACAGCGCGCAAAGACGGCATTCGTGGTATTCGTTGTTCAGCAGTTTCGCCAATTCATCGAATGTGATTTCCTTGTTCGCTTTGGCCACTTTGCGTACATCGGGCACCACCACGCCCAAAAATTTATCGCCTTCGCCATACTGCCCTTTCCCCGTTTTAAAAAAGTAGGGCAGAAATTCCCTTTTCTCCGGTGTAGAATAGGCGGTAAGTTGTTTTTCTATCAATTTTGCTGTCATATCTTCGCTTGATTTTGATTCAAATATAGTTCAATAATTTTAAACTGAGAAATAGAAAGGGGGATGATACAGGGTAAACCATGAAAAATTTTAGAACTACTGTTACGGATGAGATTCCTCCCTTTGGTCGGAATGACTCGCCTATTGGCGGTTTAAGGGACGGGGAAGCGGCGGCTTTGCCGCCGCTTCCCCATCTCATCTCCCAAAAAGGAGACAGTCATTCCGACCAAAGGGAGGAATCTCCTGCTCATATCAGCAATTTTATCGAAAGACATAAGCGGTAATTTTTCGTGCGTTTGCCCTAGGTTTTTCCCTCCTCATTTGCACTTCTCAATATTTCCGCCTATTTTTGCAATTGTATGTTCAAACGATTGTCCATATTATTTGTGTTTGCTGCTATCTTGGCTTTGATGGCGCATGTGGTTATTCCCCATCACGAGCATGGCGAAACCGTTTGTTTTGAACAGACGCATACGGATACCCCTTTTCAGGATGAAAACGAGGAAAATGCACATGCTTGCTGCTTGGATACGCAAGATGCTATCCGCGCGCAGGACGAGAATCAGTCGGCTTTTGGCTGCCATGATGTATGCTGCGATTTTCACTTTTCTCCGGTCTTGGTGTTTTTCGGAAATTTCTTCGATTTCGATTACAGCCAGCCGGAAGTAATCAATAAACCTTACTTCAACCTATACACTTCGGCAGAAATTGACGCTGCCAATTCTCTTCGTGGGCCTCCCCAAGTTTAACAGAATCGCTAGTCGCTATAATTTAGCACACGGATTACACAGAATATACTGAATAACACTTTTTTTTATTCGTATAAATCTGATAACCGGTTGTGTTAAAAATAAAACCGTGTTTATCTGTTTATTCTGTGTAATCCGTGTGCTAATTGCGAGGAGCGACCATCAAATTTACCCTTAGCTTACTTTTAAAATAAATTATATGAAATATTTAGTATATCTGTTGATGTGTTCATCAACACTGTATTTTTCGGCTTGCGGAACGAAGGCTGCGGCATCGGATGAAGAAAAAGCCGAAGAACAGGCCCACGAACACGGTGAAAACGAAGAAAATATAATCATCTTCACACCCGAACAAGCCGAGAACATCCTCGATTTTAGCGTTGAAACCCTAAAGCCGCAGGTGTTTTATCAAGTAGTGAAAGCATCGGGACAAATATTGTCTGCCCCGGGCGATGAGGTGCTGGTTTCGGCCACCATGAGCGGCATTGTAACCATATCCGGCTCCAAGTTGGTGGAGGGGATGCTGGTTTCAAGGGAGCAACAACTGTTTTCGGTTTCAGGCAGCAGCTTGTCCGAGAACAACCATTTATCGCGGTTAAATGAGGCAAAAGCCGTTCTGGAAAATGCCAAATCAGAATATGAGCGGGCTTTGTCTTTGGTTCAGGAGAACATCATTTCGCAAAAGGAATACCAGCAGCTAAAGCTGGCTTACGAACAAGCCGAACTGAATTATAAGACCCTTTCCACCGGAGTTTCGGCAAATGGGAAAGCGATAACAAGCCCCATGAACGGCTATGTAAAAAACATCCTTGTTCAATCGGGGCAATATGTCGAAATAGGGCAGGCCTTGGCAACGGTTACCCAGAACAAACGCTTGGTGCTAAGGGCGGATGTATCTCAACGCTACATGCCCTTGATAAAGAACGTTCAAACGGCCTCTTTTGCCACACCCTACGACAATGCCGTGTATGATTTATCCGATTTAAACGGGAAATTACTGTCTTTTGGCAAAAGTTCGGATGGCAACGCTTTTTATACGCCCGTGAGTTTTGAGTTCGACAACCGGGGGGATGTGGTCGAAGGTTCTTTTGTGGAAATTTACCTCAAGGCGCAACCGGTGGCCGATGCTCTTGTGTTGCCCATCTCCGCTTTAATCGAAGAGCAAGGCCGGTTTTTTGTATTTGTTCAGCAGGAGGACGATGACGATGAATACCTGAAAAAGGAGGTCGCCGTAGGCGCTTCCGATGGATTGAACAGGCAAATCCTGAGAGGGTTAAAAGCCGGTGAAAAGGTAGTTACGAAGGGCGCTTATGCCATAAAACTGGCCTCGTTGCAGGGGGCGATGCCCGAACATTCACACGAACATTAAAATGAGAAAACATGCTGAATAAAATAATACAATTTTCGCTGCACAACCGGATGATTGTGCTGCTTTCATCGCTATTGTTACTGCTGGCCGGTGTGTATGTCTCCATAAACATGGAGGTAGATGTGTTTCCCGATTTGAATGCACCGACTGTGGTAGTAATGACGGAGGCCAACGGAATGGCGCCCGAAGAAGTGGAACGGTTGGTAACTTTCCCGATAGAAACGGCGGTGAATGGCGCTACGGATGTCCGCCGCGTAAGAAGTTCTTCTACTACCGGTTTTTCGGTGGTTTGGATCGAATTTGAATGGGGCGCCGATATTTACAAGGCGCGTCAGATTGTGAGCGAGCGAATTGCAGGGGTAAGCGGACAACTGCCCGGCAATGTGGGCGCTCCCACGCTTGGCCCGCAATCGAGTATATTGGGCGAAGTCCTTTTCATCGGGCTGAGGGCCGATACAACTTCCTTACAGGATTTGCGAACCTTGGCCGATTGGACAATCCGTCCGCGGTTACTGGCCACCGGCGGCGTAGCTCAGGTGTCGGTTATTGGCGGTGAAATCAAGGAATATCAGATTTTGCTCGACCCTTCCCGCGCCCGCGCATACGGTATTTCTATCGAAGAAATTGAGGAGGTTGTTCAGGACATGAACCTGAATGCATCGGGCGGCACACTGTATGAATACGGGAACGAATACATTATCCGGGGAATTGTTTCGACCGATAATGTAGAGGAAATCGGGAAAACAGTCATCGTCAACCGAAATTCAAATCCGGTGCTTTTATCGGATGTTGCCGACATCCGAATCGGGAATAAATCGCCCAAACTGGGTATTGCCGGCGAAAAAGGAGAACAGGGCGTCATCCTTACGGTAACAAAGCAGCCGAATACCAATACCCTTGAATTGACCGCAGATTTGGACGAAATTGTAGAAGATCTCCGGAAAAATCTTCCCGAGGATGTTAACTTGAGTACCGACATTTTCAGGCAATCGCGGTTCATCGAAAATTCGATAAATAATATTCAAAAGTCTTTAATCGAAGGCTCTGTTTTTGTGATTATCGTTCTGTTCCTCTTTCTGATGAATTGGCGCACGACGGGTATTTCGCTGATTGCAATGCCCTTGTCGTTAATCGTAGCTGTTCTGGCGCTGAAAGCGATGGGATTGACCCTCAACACCATGAGCCTCGGAGGAATGGCCATCGCCATCGGCTCGCTGGTTGACGATGCCATTATTGACGTTGAAAACGTATTTAAGCGGCTTCGGGAGAATCATAAAAAACCGCTGAACGAAAGAATACCCTCTTTGACCGTTGTGTTTGAAAGTTCCGTTGAAATCAGGTCTTCTATCGTAAAAGCCACCCTGATAACCATTGTAACTTTTATCCCTCTGTTCTTCCTGAGCGGTATGGAAGGCCGTATGTTGCGCCCGCTGGGCATTTCGTTTGTGGTGTCGTTGTTTGCCTCGCTGTTGGTCGCGCTGACCTTGACGCCCGTTTTGTGTAATTACCTGCTCACCGACGGCAGCATGTTGCTGAAACACGAAAAAGAACCCTGGCTTTCGCGCACACTGAAAAAGAGCTACGAACGTTTGTTGGGAAAAGCCTTGCAGCATAAAAAGACATTGCTCGCTTCTTCGGGAGGAATATTAGCTGTTGCCTTGATTTCGTTGCTGTTTATCGGACGGAGTTTCTTGCCCTCCTTCAACGAGGGGTCGTTTACTATTTCGTGTACAACAATACCCGGCATATCGCTCGAAGAATCCGATAAATTGGCGCATAAAGCCGAAATGGAGATACTGGAAATACCCGAAGTAATAACAGTCGGGCGCAAAACCGGCAGGGCCGAACTGGACGAACATTCGTTTGGCGTAAATACCTCGGAAATTGAAGTCCCGTTTGAGCTGAAAGACCGTTCGCCGGAGGAAGTCTTGGCCGATATACGCGGACGATTGGGGAAAATTGGCGGCATGAACTACGAAATAGGACAACCCATTTCGCACCGGATAGACCACATGCTTTCGGGAACAAGGGCGAATATTGCCATCAAACTTTTTGGCGAAGACATGACGCAACTCTATTCAACGGCCAACGACATTAAAGCATCCATATCCGCGGTAGAGGGAATTGCCGACCTCAATGTGGAGCAATTGGTGGAATCGCCCCAGCTGCAAATAAAACCCAAACGCGAGATGCTTGCAAAATACGGCATTCCGGTGAATGAATTTACGGATTTTGTGAGCACGGCATTTCAAGGACGAATTGTATCGCAGGTGAATGAAAACGGACGCATCTTCGACTTGACATTGAAAGCGAACGACGATACCCGCCTTGATATGGAATCCATCGGCAATTTAATGCTGGATGCCCATATTGACGATGGAAGCGGCGTTTTGAAGAAAGTTCCGCTATCGTATGTGGCCGATATTGTGTCATCGTCGGGGCCAAGCGCCATCAACCGCGAGAATGTTCAGCGAAAGATTGTGATTTCGGCCAATGTTGCCGGACGGGATTTGCAAAGCGTGGTGGAGGATATACAGAAAAACATTGATGAAAAAATAAAATTGCCCGAAGGATACCACATTGTGTATAGCGGACAATTTGAAAGTGCGTCCTCGGCTTCTCAAACACTGGTCATATCGTCCCTGTTTGCTTTAATTGTGATTTTCGGCTTGTTGTATCAGGAGTTTAAGAGCAGTAGAATGGCTATTTTGGTGCTTATCAATCTTCCCCTGGCATTGATTGGGGGCGTTGCGGTGATTTGGATGACTTCGGGCGTGATGAGTATTCCGTCTATTATCGGCTTTATTTCTTTGTTTGGAATAGCTACCCGCAACGGGATATTGCTGGTGTCGCATTACGAAAAACTGTTGCACGAAGGACACGACCTCCATTATACCCTGATACACGGCTCTATCGACCGCTTGAATCCTATTCTTATGACGGCCTTATGCTCGGCCTTGGCGCTGATTCCGCTGGCTCTGGGAGGCGATTTGCCCGGAAACGAAATTCAAAGTCCGATGGCGCAGGTTATTCTGGGTGGATTAATCACTTCTACCTTGCTCAACGGCTTTATTATTCCCGTTGTTTATTCGTTAATTAAAAAGAGAAGGGCCTGATTTCAGTTGCCGAAAACCAAGAGGTTTTAAGGTTACGGGTCTTTTTATTACTTTTGTAGAAAAAATTGTTTAATTATGGTTATTAAAAGTATCAACAAATACCTTTTATTATTTGTCATTTCCTTTTCATCGGTAAATATAGCTGCTCAAAGTTCGTTGCCACAGGTATTATCGACCATCGAAAAGAACAACAAAGCGCTCAGGTCGGCGCAACAATCGGCACAGGTTCAGAAAATAGATGCTAAGACCGGAATTTATCTATCGGACATAAATGTTGGCTATGAGTATGTGCGTGGAAACGATGTAACAGATTATCAGAACGAGCATGAACTTACTGTTGTTCAGAATTTTGATTTTCCAACAGCTTATTTTCAGAAGAATAAGATTGCCAACATGAAATTGGGTCGGGCAGATAGCCAATACCAGATTACGCGGCGCGATATTTTACTGGAAGCAAAAATTGTGTGTATCGAACTGGTTTATCTGAACAAGAACAAGTCGATAATCAAGAGGCAACTCGAAAACGCCGACAGGCTGGATAAATTATCGCGGAAACGCGTGGAGATGGGAGACGCAACTATTCTGGAAGCAAATAAAATAGCGCTGGAGTTGCTGAATGTGCGGAACGAGGCCCGGCTGAATGAAGTGGAAATAAACAACAACCTCCAGACACTGGCCGGACTGAATGGCGGTGAAATCATCCATTTTTTCGATACGGTGTATTCCGAGCTTGTGATTCCTGCCGGATATGACAACTTGTTGCAGAAAACACTGGATGTGGATCCCGAATTGAAGAATCTGGAACAAGAAAAAACGATTGCCTCAAAATCGGTTGGTTTGGCAAAAAGCTTGGCGCTGCCCAAATTCAGTTTGGGTTACAAGATGGTTATTTCCAATCCCGAAAAATTTCACGGTCTCGTAGCCGGAGTAAGTATTCCGTTGTGGGAGAATAAGAATACGGTGAAAAAGGCGAAAGCGGAAGTTGTTTTAGCCGACCTTCAACTGGAAGACCGCCGCTTGTCGCAGTCCAACGACTTAAAACAAGTGTATGACAAAGCGATGGCCCTGAAGCAATCGTATGAAGAATACCTGAAATTGCTGTCGGCTCAAAACAACAGTCGGAATTATTTGGATAAAGCCCTTTCGTCGGGGCAGATGTCGCTGCACGAATACTTCGGCGAGATAAATTTTTTGTACCAAAGTGTAGCAAGCTTTCTGCAAATAGAACGGGACTACTACCAGGCATTGGCCGAGTTGTTGAAGTCGGAATTGTAAGGCATGATGGGGGGATTACTTATAATATCAATATTGATGGGCCTCATCCTGATTGGCTGTGGTTTTTGGGCAAAACAAAACCCCAATATCATTGCAGGATATTATAAATTGGATGAAAGGCGAAAGAAAGTAATGCCGGATATGGTGAAAAAATGGTTCCTGATAACAGGTGTGATTGTGGTATTGGGCAGTCTCATTTTGTATTTGATTTTATTGTAGGGGCGAAATATTTTTCGCCCGCTGTCGCGAACGGGGCGTTTTTGCAACCTCATTCCCACCTAATTTTTTCTTACAAAACAACCTCATTAGCAGCATTCTACAATAGATAACCCGACCTCATTCCCTCATTTATTTTACACAAGATTTGTCGATACACAAAGAACGTGTGAACAATGAGGTTACATTATACGTTGTAATCCATTGCTACTGAGGTTGTTTTGTAAGAAAGAATTAGGTAAAAATTAGGTTTTATTATTCGTATTATCGTAGGGGCGTATGGCATACGCCCGTCGCCGCGAATATGTTTGAATGGGGATTCCCGTAATTTTTTTTTGATTTGCGGGATAAAAACGCCCCATTCGCGGCAGCGAGCAGACACATGGGTCTGCCCCTACGGGAATATGGACGCGGAAACGGAAGACGTGGCACGCAATGTCTCCACAATGTATCAGGTTAATCAAGAAAATCAACTAAAATCAACGGCTCAGATATATTTGCGGCAGCGGGCGTATGGCATACGCCCCTACGAAATAATCTCGCTTAGTGAAAAAAATCATAGTTCAGACGGCATAATCTATACCGACCGTTTGGTTTACACCAATTTTATCAAGGCTTTTGAAGTCCCCCAAGGGGGATTTAGGGAGCTTCTGGGGTGATTTACGTTTCCGTTGGATTTACGTTTCCCATTATTTTTACTGTTTTAGCATTTAGCTATACAAAGTACAAAGCTTTTTGGGGAATCACCTGAAATTTCACCAATAACCGACCGTTCGGTTTATTGCAATCCGGCAAATAATTGCGCCAAATGTTTGTAAATAATAAAGGGCGAAAGATATTTCGCCCCTACATTATAAAACTACAAAATCATATAACTCCTTGTGCCATAATTGCTTTGGCAACTTTCATAAATCCGGCTGTATTGGCTCCTTTCACGTAGTCAACGCTTCCGTCTTCTTTTGTTCCGTATTTCACACATTGCGAGTGAATATCTTTCATAATTTGTTTCAATTTAGCATCCACTTCTTCGCGTGTCCAAGATAGACGAAGGGAATTTTGCGACATTTCCAAGCCCGAAGTAGCTACGCCTCCCGCATTAGCCGCTTTGCCCGGAGCATAAAGAATGCCCGCTTTTTGGAATACCTCAATCGCTTCGGGAGTAGATGGCATATTAGCTCCTTCGCTCACGGCAATACAACCTGTGGAAACCAAATGTTTGGCATCATCGCCTCTCAGTTCGTTCTGAGTAGCCGAAGGCAAAGCTATATCTCCCACTTCAGCCCATACGCGTTGACCGGCCACATATTTGCAGCCATACTTTTCGGCATACTCGCTAATGCGACCGCGGCGGACGTTCTTCAAGTCCATCACATACTCCAATTTTTCGCGGGTGATACCTGCCGGATCGTAGATATAACCACCCGAATCGGACAAAGTAGTGGGAATAGCGCCCAATTCTATCAACTTTTCGCAAGTATATTGCGCCACATTCCCCGAGCCTGATACCAGGCATTTTTTGCCTTTGATGTCAATACCTTTCGTCTTCAACATCTCCAGCAGGAAGTAGATATTGCCATAACCGGTTGCTTCGGGACGAATCAGGGAACCGCCAAACTCCAGATTTTTACCGGTAAGAACGCCTGTAAATTCGCCTTGCAATTTTTTGTACATGCCAAACAAGTAGCCTATTTCGCGACCACCTACACCTATATCGCCCGCAGGAACATCCTTGTCGGAACCAATGTGTTTCCACAGCTCAAGCATAAATGCCTGGCAAAAACGCATTACTTCAGCGTCTGATTTTCCTTCGGGAGAAAAATCCGAACCGCCCTTTGCTCCACCCATAGGAAGAGTAGTCAAGGCATTTTTAAATGTTTGTTCAAAGGCTAAAAACTTCAAAATAGAAGGATTTACGGACGAGTGAAAACGAATACCCCCTTTGTATGGGCCGATTGCATTGCTGTGTTGAACACGATAAGCTGTGTTTACGTTTACTTTTCCCTTGTCGTCAACCCATGTTACGCGGAATGTGAAAATGCGATCGGGGATACACAACCGTTCGATAAGGTTAGCCTTTTCAAACTCAGGATGTGCGTTATACACGTCCTCAATCGACTCTAATACTTCTGTTACTGCTTGTAGATATTCCGGTTCATTCGGAAACCTGCGTTTCAACTCATTTGATACTTCTTGTACTTTCATTCTGGTCTTAATTTAATTTAAAAATAGTGTTTTTCTTGTGAAGATTCAGCAAATATAGCAAAATAATTGGAAATCAAAATCAAAATGGCAGAATATTATAGTGCGGAAAGTAAAAAAAATGATACAGATATGTAATTCGTACCCAGGGTAAACGCAGAAAAAATTATATACTTTCGTTGTATGAAGGGATTGAATTACCGGCAAAACTGGTCTAGTCCCGCATGGGGCGGCGCTTGATACAGTATCCAAGCGCCGTCCCTGCGGGACTTGAATAGCATGTCGCAGCCTGTCCCGTAAGCTAAAGCATACGGTTAATAAACTGTCGCCCCATGCGGGGCTAAATACGGGGTGTTATCGGTGAACCTTTTTCATGGTTTGCCCTGAGTTCGTACCCGAAAAACTTGTCATTGCAGACTTATACGCAAGCCGCTATTATTACCGTAGAGACGCAAAATTTTGTGTCTCTCGTTCGGCATGGGCTCCGGCCTTGAGCAAAGGCGGAGTTTTGCTATTACATACGTGTCCGGCTCGGGCTCTCCTGAAAATTGTTGCACGTTTACTCAGGAGATCCCGTGTCAAGCACGGGATGACAGAATTTTTACAATTGCATATAAAAAGAAAGAACTTACATTTTCAGACGAAAGGTGGCGCCAAACTGTGCGGGTTTCCCTTTTTGCACAAAAGAATTGCCCATCGACTCGAAGTAGAAGGCTTGATAGTCCCTGTCGAAGATGTTCTTCCCCCACAATTCGAGACCGAACAGGCTTTTTTCAAAGGCCAACCGGGCATTTGTGGTAGCGTAAAAGTCCTGCGATTTATCGTTTGCCTCTGTCCAGTATATTTTCCCAACACCCGCAAAGTTTGCATCAAACACAACTTTATCCAGAATCGGGTTCCGCTTAAAATTGTAGGAGATATTTGTTCCAAGGCTTAGCGTGGATTCGGGCGCAAAGGTGATGTGGTTGTTCATGTAATATTCCTTACTCTTGAATTTCGCATCCGAAAATCCATAATTGGCATACAGGTAAAATCCGGTGCAGGGACGGGTTTTCAAGCCAAATTCAAAGCCCTTGCTGACGGCCTTCCCCGCATTTGTAGTCATTCGCCCCTGTCCGCTTGCTACAAACTGAGAGATCTGCACATCTTTCACATCAATGTAGAAAACAGAGAAGCTGGCCGATAAGGAGTTTTGGATTATATCTATTTTTCCTCCTACTTCATAATTCCAACTGTATTCAGGCTCAAAATCTATCATATCGTTCACCGGAACAGGGCTGGGTTTGTTCAGCCCTCTGCTTTGGATAGAACTGCTTAGCGCGCTGCTCAGCAAATCGGCAAAAATCTGTACATTGTGGCCTCCGGCTTTGTATCCACGCGAAGCTGAGGCGTACAGATACGAGTTTTGGTCAATGTCGTATTTCAAGACAAACTTGGGAAGCAGTTCGATGTAGTCTGTCGAAGCCTTGCCTTTGATAACGGAATCGACCCGCATCGGGATAACAGGGCTACCGGCAGGAAATTGGGGTTGAATGGTCAAATTAGTCCCCGTATGGGCATCATAATCGAGTTCGGTTTTTTCGTAGTCCAAGCGCAAACCGGCGGTAAACGACAGCCCCTTGGTAGATAGAATATTATTGAAAGTCGATTGGTGGAATATCGCCCCGCCATACGCCGGTTTTTTATATACCCCGTTCAATCCTATTTCGGTGTCAATCAACTTTATAACCGGCATATTCGGGTTGGCTGCCGCCGCCTTGTCTATCTGGCTTTGAAGCATGGCGGTTATGCCATCCTGAAGCAGAAGGACGGGCGAGGTGGTTTTTTGGTAATCGTAAAACCCGAAAATTCCATTCGACCATTGGTAATTTGAACGGCTATTCGATTTTATGGTAATTTCTTCGCTGACCGAGCGCTGGTTTTGTCGCTGATTGATTTTGAAGATGGCAGCCGGCGTGTAATCCTGATCCATATACATATTGTCGTTGAGGTATTGGTAACCGGTTGTTGACGAAATGATGTATTCAGGTTGGGTATATTGAACCGAGACGCCGTTGGTCAGTATTCGCCGTTTGTAGCTGCCGGGACCATCGTAATTCACTTCGTCGGCATTGATATTCATATAAGGGAAGGCCCCTTGGCTGGTAAAGTCGAAATTGGCCGCGTATCGCACCGAGAGGTTTTGCGTAATATCCCAATCCAGTTTAATTTTTCCGCCTGCATTTTCCGAATGGTCGGCGTTTTTGCCGGTATATGCATTTTTAAAAAAACCATCATCTTTTTTGTAGTAACCCGATACGGCTATTCCAAAATTGTTGCTTAACCGCCTGTAATGCGATAGATTCCCCAAGAAGTACCCATAGTTTCCGCCGCTGACAGTTGCATTAGTACCCTCGTAAGTAAGAGGCGAGAAGGTATAGATATTAATAATCCCCCCCATGGAGTTCCGCCCGTAAAGCGTACCCTGAGTTCCTCTCAAGAGTTCTATCCGCTGGATGCCGTACAGCTCCGAGTCGAATACCGAAGGATTGAAATAGGGAATATTATCAACATACAAGCTAACCGTCTGAACACCCGTCCGCGCGCCTATCCCTCTGATATACAAAGGAGCCGTCATTTTAGAGCCATAATTCGGCATAAAAAAGTTGGGCGCCACGGCGCTTAAATCCTTGATGGAAGTTACCTGCAAGCCCTCCAGATTTTTGGGTGAAAACACCGATATGGAAGCCGGAAGCGACTTGAGGCTATTAGTTTCCTTTGTAGAAGAAAGGATGACTATATCTTGCTTCAGTTCGGTATATAAAGTATCTTTTTCGACCGATTCCTTAGCGAAAGCACACACCGAGAGCGTAAAAAAAGCAGCAGTAATAAATTTTCTCATAACAGGATAATTGATTTTGAAATTGAGCACAAAGGAAACTCATTCCATTTATCCTGTCAATCACTAAATGTAGTGAATTTTCTTAGATTGATTCTAAAGAGGGAGATTAATTTAGGACAAACGCATGAAAATCAGGTTTTATTACCTGCCGGATAAAGCGGGCAGAATAACAGAAAACCGCCTGCGAGTAGAAATATTGTTCTCATATTATAAATCCGTTATAATACACCCTCCGGCTTTTGAGTAAAGCCGGAGGACATAAAAAATAATGTTCAGAAAAGGTATTCAATTGCTTTTAATAAAAACATAGAGCAAATAAATCCTGCCCCAAATGTCAACCGATATGTAGTTTTATATCTGCCTTGTCTTCTGAACCTTTCAGCCTCTTTTATCACTACATAAGGAAACGATATAGCTAACAATATGTATGCTATTGCAAATAAAATATTGTTTACTTCATAAATTTCTTCTGTTTTTATGATTGCCAATATTATAAGCAGCACCAAACTCATAAAGAGCGGCCAATATAATTTAATTTTACCCATATCAATTACCGCTTAAAATACGCCTAAAACAGCAAGGCAAAGAAACAACGCGATTAATTTTAAATTTAATTTTTTCATAATTCTAATTTTATTTATTTTGATTCTGGCAATTCTTTTATTTCGGTCTCAATATGCAAGTAACTTTGCTGCAAAGTTCCTGAAAGGCACTTGCCTGCTCCTTTCTTCTTGCGGTAGTTGGTTATACTTTCATAGGCTTTTCATTTTCCGTTCCACATCGTATTTGATTTGCCGTATAGTCGGCGACATTATTTTTACCGGCTTGTTCATGATTTTATCAGCGATGGCTACCACTTTATCTTTTTCCCCTGTTATCAGGTGCAGGTCGAACAGGCAATGCAACGGCATAAACTTTACCGGACACATATTGGCTGCTTTTTGATAATGCTGCTCCGCTTCTTTGTACTGCTTCATCTGCCGGTAATTGTCGGCGATCAGTAGTTGCAATTCATAATCCGCCCATAAGCGTTCACACTCATGCGCTATTTTCAAACTTTCAGCATAGCGGTCGGCTACATTTAGTTCGGAAGCATAATTATACAGGAATAATTCGTTATGCGATAGCGATTGATGCAACTGTTTATAAACAGGCAACACCTGTTCGGTTTGTCCGGCCAGCGATTGACGGGCAATTTTGCACCACAGCCGTTCTGCTTCCATTTGCCGGTAAGCGAATATGCCTGAAACAGCAATGGCCGGTATTATCAGTAGCTTTAAGGAAGTAATAATGAATGCCGGAATTTTAACTGGATATTTAGCCCTGTGAATAATTGCAGTTATGCTCAGGATAAGTATGAGCCACACAAAGGGATAGCGCAACGGATAGGAGAATAATGCAACAGCGGCAATGGACAGCAGGCACCAAAGAGAAATCCGAACAGCTATATCCTTGTTCCGGTTCCGCCGGTAACATTTCCACAAAAGCCATGCAAAAACGAAGAATATAATCAGCCCTTCAGCTCCGTAGTTTACCAATAGCAATAAATATTCATTGAACGGACGGCTTACATTATCGGCCAGCATGACATACCGGCTACCGGGGTGTTCTTCAAAAAACTTTGCCTGATAGCTCATGTAATTAGCCGTAAAGCCACCTGTTCCAAAACCGAACAAAGGCTTTTCCTTAATCATTTCCCACGAGCAGCGCCAAATCAGCAACCGCCCATCGGCAGAATCCTTTTTCAGAAAATACAAGCCTGAAAGCGTCCCCGACAAGATAATAAAGGCTATTATCCATTTCCATTTGGCCGTTAGTTTTATTTTGTAAAAGGAAATAACCAAACCTACCGCCGTTAAACCGACAACACCTGCCCGCGAAGCGGAAAGTATTACTGCAACAACAATGACGCCGACAGCCGTTGTCGCCAAATAGCGTTTACACGGTTTCCTCCTGAAGATGAAATAGAACACAAAAGGGAATCCAGCGCACAGGCAAGCTGCAAATCCGGCGGGATTGTCGAAACTGCCAGTAACCCTGTGTCCTTCAAAGGCAGGGAGTATTTCTGCATATTGCGCTACTCCGTATAAAGCCTGCAACGAACACAAAACAGCAATTATGGAACAACAGTCTGAGAAATTTATTTTTATTTTATTGAAAAAAGAAAAAACAACAAGCGTTAAGATTAACGTCATTCCTACAAATACGACAGCATAATGTTTGGGAGATATTTGTGCATCAACAAAAGTCGGTTCATTCAGAAACAGACTGCAGAAACACAAAAATAAAAACAAAACGATGAAAACAATATTTTTTATTTTAACATTATATGCCATTTCCCCTTTAATTTACCAGTATATAAAATTTATCTGTTTTTTGATGTTACAAATGTACTGCTGTTGCGTTAATTTTTAAAATTCAATTGTAATACATTGATACACACACATATATATAACCGTTCTTTGTTTTTTGATTTGAATTGACGTACTTTTGTTCAAAAAGCAAAAAGTATGCATTCGGGTAAATATGTTTTCTCACAGGTTTTGGAATTAGTGAACAATTATGAGTTCAACAAATGCATCAAACGTTATTCTGGCAACTATCATGTGCGTGATTTGGACTGTTAGAACCAGTTTGTACAACTGTTTTTCGGACAATTGACCTCGTTAAATTCATTACATGATAATTATGTTTTAAGAATTTTTAATTCTACAAAACTAAACGGGGGGGGTAACTTCCAAACATATTTAGTTAAATATTTAATCAAATAATGTTAAATATATAAAATTTCAATTGTTTACCGTTCCTTTGAGCGACAAGTGTACAAAATTATTTTCGATGTTGCAATAGACGAATTGTCAGGGATAAACGCATGAAAAAGAGTTCACCGATAACACCCCGTATAGGGGCCTATGAAAATATTAGGATTTCAAGAGAGCTTCTATCTCTTCTTTTAGAATGGGTAGATGCCGTACAATAGTACCCCAAATGATACCATCGTCAATTTTGTCATATCCATGTATAACTCTGTTTCGCATTCCAATAATTTGCTGCTTGCTTGATATTTGAATGTCGGGTATAATTTTGTCCATCTTATTTAAGGCTTCCCCAATAATTTCAAACTCTCTTTCAATGGCACGTCGAAGCATCTTATTCTCTGTATAGACGTTAAAATCACGTTGTTCACCAAGATAATTTTCTATCGAAAGAATTGCTTCTTGAATATCGTAGATATATTTCTTTATCTCAATGTCCATACAAAGGCGTTTTTGTTTGGTTGACAGAATAAATAAAATAAGGATTTTTAAGCGATTTTTCCGTGACCAAATCAACCGGACGGTGAAAGATTTGTTCTAATAAATCGGCTGTTTGAAAATAGTTGTCGGCATAGTCGCCAAAGTCCAGGGGCTGGAAAGAAACCAACAAATCAATATCGCTTGCATCGTTAAATTTATCGGTACACACCGAACCGAATGCAAACAGAGACCGAACATGATGCTGCTCGCACACTGCTCTGATTTTATCAATATTATTTACGATTATACTATGCATAACATTCAACACGAAGATTATAAAGTACGAAGATAGCTGTTTTTATTCAGATTCTGAAATTTTCATTAAAGAGATTTCTCCAAAAACGCCTCAATAGCCTCCACAACATCAACCCGCGAATTCTTCCGGAAGTTATTTACCATGATGGTAAAGGCATACTTTTTTTCGCCGTTGATGTAGTAACCGGCGTAGCATTGAACGTTGGCTATGCTGCCGCTTTTTACAAGTACTTTTCCCGATAGCTTGGCGTCTTTCAGAAAGTTTCGGACGGTTCCTTCTTGTCCGGCTTTGGGGAAGGAGGCCAGAAAGGTTTCGGCGTTTTTACTTTTGTCGTACATGTATGCCAAGATGTTGCACATCAGTTTCGGGCTGATAGCGTCTGAGGGCGACAGTCCGCAACCATCGTACATGAATAGTGAAGCGGTATCAAGGCTTTTGCTTTGCCAATATTGATTTATCAGGTCTGTTCCAGCGCGAAGTGGAGCGGAGTCGGTCGCCAGATTACCGGTGGTTTTGCCTATTGCCCTGATCAGGTGCTCGGCATAATGGTTGTTGCTTTTTACATTCACAACGCGGACAATATTTTTTAGGGGTGGCGACAGATGCGTGTAGAAAACTTCTCCGTCTTTTGGGGGCAATTTCCCGTCAAAATTGGCTCTAAGGGTATGGTACGAAAGCTCCTCGCCGTTTTTATTTAGCCGACCGGCCAAAGTTCGTCCCAAATACAGCCCCGGGTCGGGAATGTCGCCTTTGATGCTGAACGAAGCCCTGCCCTCCGGAATGTCGCCAATCAGCAAGCGGTTGTTTGAAAAAGGTTCACCCACAATGTACCCGTTGTCCTTACCCGTAGTGTTCAAACTCAGGGTGTTTGTGAAGCTCATGCCGGACATTTCGGGTTCGGTTTTTACAATTTGTGGCCGACCGGTTTTATCGCGTGTGTCGAAGTACAATTTGTAGGCATTGTCGAACACGCTTATGCCATAACTTCCTGTGGCGTAATAGTTTCCTGTATCTTCTCTTATCCAGTGGCGGGAGATGCCTTCGTAGCCGAAATAGCTGTCGTCTATTTCTATTTCCGTTAAGCCGGCGCCAAATTTCTTTTGTATTTCTTCCACCCATTTGTTCAGGAAGTCTTTCGCTGTTCCCTCAACATGTTCGCTGCCCAAGGTAGGGTCTCCGTAGCCGCGGACGATTAGTTTGCTTTTTTGTTCCTTGTCGGCCAACAACTCGGTTCGGAAGCGGTAATTGCTCCCCAGTATTTCCAGGGCGGTTGCCGTTGTAACTATTTTCAGGGTAGAAGCGGGGGTTATGGACAGGTTTTTATTGAGGGAAACCAGCTCCTTCCCCTGCATGTCCTGTATGCAAATCCCGATGATGGCATTCGACAATGCCCTGCTGTTTCTCAGCTCAGAAATGGCTTTATTTTCCTGGGCGAAACAGGCTATCGCGCTCAGGAACAGGACAACTGACAGAAGATTTTTTTTATCCATTATGCTACGAGTTACTTATATCCAACAAAAAAATAGCCTGCAATCATTCAATTACAGGCTATCTATTTCGCACTTTGTGATCCCGCTGGGATTCGAACCCAGGACCCCATCATTAAAAGTGATGTGCTCTACCGGCTGAGCTACGGAATCTCCGGTTTGCTTGAAAAGCGAGCGCAAAGGTAAAACAAAAATCCTGAAATACAATCGGGCGCCTTATTTATTTTTCTTTTATTGATGAAGAACCATCACCTGCGGCTTCTTCTTTCTGCACAAATTTCGCCGTATCGTCATCCGGCATAGAGGCTATAAATAATTGATAATAAGACAGAAGAATGGTTGTTAATGGTATCGCAATAATCATTCCGACAATCCCCAACAAATATCCCCATACCGACAACGAAAGCAATATAATTGCCGGATTCAAGCCCATGGCTTTTCCCATAATTTTAGGAACCAGGAATAAATCCATGATACACTGCATCGTCAGATACACCAGCGCTACCAAGGCTACCAATCCCCAAAAGCTCTGATCGGTTTGCGTTACTTTCAGCCAGCAAAGCAACAAGGTGGGGATAAAACTGATGACCTGCATATAGGGTATCATGTGCAACAAGCCTACAAACAAGCCCAGCAAAATGGCCAGCGGAAGGCCTATCAACTGAAATCCCAAGGCGTAGAGGACACATAAAATCAGGCAGATGAAGAATTGATGCCTGAAATAGGTGTTCATATTTTTTTCAACATCCTGCATCAATCTGTTTACCTGCGAACGGTAGCGTACAGGAATTAAATTCCGCCACAATTCGTTGATTCGGTCGTAGTCGATAAGAATAAATATCAGGTACAATATCACAATAAAAACAATGGCCAAACTCAATATAACCGATATGGTGCCCGATACAACCCCTGTGATGGCCGGAACAAGGTATTGCATCGTTTCAGTCGCATTTTCTTTACTCAACGCATCCCGCAATTTATTAAAATCGACATTGTTAAGAATAAAATCCTGCAATTTTACAGGGATTCCATTGATATTCAGGTTGAATGCACCCAAACGGGATTGGTAATTGTATATCAGGTTATTTATTTGCGACACTTCCCTTTCGATTAGGGGGATAAGCAATATGATAATCAGGGTGATAAGTCCAACTACCAGCAAAAGAGTAATTGTTACGGCCAATACCCTGTTTCTTATATGCAGTTTATATTGAAAAAAACGGACAACCGGATTCAACAGGTAGGCTATCAGCCACGCAATCAGAAATGGCAGAAGCACACTTCTCAGAACGTAAATGACATAAATCCCGAAAATGATTAATGCTACACTAATAACCAGGCGAACAACCCGGTCGAATGTAAATGGCTTGTCGAAATTTCCGTACATAAACAAACTTATTATTATCTTTGGCAAAGATATTATATTTAAGTGAAAAGTAAAAAATAACAGCCCCCTAAATCCCCCGTAGGGGCAGGGCTGTATCAAAAAGGCTTGTCATTGCTGGCTCCGACCCGCAATCTCCTAACAATCAAATGGCTTTGCCAGGAGATCCCGTGTCAGGCACGGGATGACATACTTATTAAGGGAAAGTTAATATAAATACATTAAACATGGAATTTGTCTATATTATCATCATCGTATTGCTGGCAGTTTTTCTGCTGATTTGGATACAAAACAATGGGAAGAAACAAGCCCGGGAGCTGAAAGCCCAAATCGACGAGCTGAAATCGGAAAAAGAAAGCCTGCAACAAAACCAACTGGCATCGGTCGAAGAAAATGCAGGCCTGAAGGTGGCCTTGCAATCGAAAGAGGAGCTGCTAAAATTAAGAAGCGAGGAACTTGCCAACATGCGCGAACAAATGAACAAAGACTTTCAGATACTGGCCAACCAGATACTGGAAGAAAAAACTTCGCGCTTTACGGATACGAACAAGGCCAACATGGAAACGATTCTAAAGCCTTTGAATGAAAAGCTGTCCGAGTTTAAAACCAAAGTAGAAGAGACCTATGACAAGGAATCGAAGCAGCGTTTTTCGCTCGAAGAACGGATACGGGAACTCGTTGCGCTGAATAACCAGATCAGCGAAGATGCCAACAACCTGACAAAAGCCTTGAAGGGGAACAGCAAAATACAGGGAAACTGGGGCGAAATGCTTTTGGAGTCGATACTGGAAAAATCGGGATTGAAGAAAGGCGAAGAGTATTACGCTCAGGATTTTTTGCGGGGCGAGAACGGCGAACGCCTTCAGAGCGAACAGAACAAGTACATGCAACCCGATGTGGTAGTGGTGTATCCGGGTGGGCGGAAAATAATTATCGACTCGAAGGTTTCGCTAAACGCCTATGTGAAGTATGTGGAAGCCGATACCGAAGAGGAACGTATTTTGGCCGAAAAAGAACACATCGTATCCGTAAAGAAGCACATCGACGAATTGAGCCAAAAAGCCTATCAGGACTATATAGAATCCTTGGACTTTGTGATGATGTTTGTCCCCAACGAACCGGCCTATATTCTGGGCATGCAACTCGATTCGGGTCTTTGGGATTATGCCTACCGCAAACGGGTGTTGTTAATCAACCCCACCAACCTGATAGCCTCGCTGAAAGTGGTCGCCGATTTGTGGAAAAGGGAGTCTCAGAGCCGGAATGCACAGGAAATTGCCCGCAGAGGAGCCTTGCTGTACGATAAATTTGCGAACTTTGTTGATGTATTGCAGGACATTGGGAAAAATGTGGACAGGACGCAAAAAAGCTACGACAAAGCTATTTCGCAACTGAAAGAAGGCAGTGGAAACCTGATCAGGCAGGCAGAAATGTTAAAGGATTTAGGAATTAAGCCCCAAAAAGAACTCCCAAGCGACGACAGTACTAATTAAAGTTAAATGCTAAAAAATATAGCTTTACAATTATGTTTTATAACATAAAAACGCTTACCTTTGTACTGTGTTTTTCATGGTATTAGATTTAAGGTTAACAATGAAGATTGGTTGTCGTGATGACAACCTTTTCTTTTTTATAGACATAACGTCTGAATCAGGATTTGCAGGATTTAATGATTTACAGGATACGCCCGTTGCCGCGAATATGTCTGAACCGTTGATTATACCTGATTTTTTTGATTTGCACGATAATCGTAGGGGCGAAATAGCTGTAGCCCATTGCCACGAATGGATTTGAATCGGGAATTTCCGTAATTTTTTTTGATTTGCGGGACAAAAACGCCCCGTTCACGGCAGCGGGCGTATGCCATACGCCCCTACGATACGCGTCCATCTATTTGCGATAATCCGCGCAATTTGCGTTCCCGTATTTTGTTTCTGTGTTCGATTATTTACCCCCACTTTTCGGCTATGTTCCCCAATCGGGCGGTATTTTCACGAAATCGGGTTTTTCTCTTAATTTTTTGCGTGAAAACTTGCTGGTATTATTTTTTTATTTCAGACCTTTGCACCCGCTTTAATAATCAAGTATAGTAACTAAAAGATTAGCAGATTATGAAAAAATTGATAATGACTTTAGCTGTTGCATTGGGCGTTTTTGCGGCGGCAACGGCACAAGAAACAGGTGAAATCTGGGTTAGTGGTAATTTTGGTATTTCTTCAATCAGCGTTAAAGGTGGCGATGACTATTTCGGCTACAAGTTTATTCCCGAAGTTGGGTATATTATAAACGACCAAATAGCCCTTGGCCTCGGTATTGGAATTAGCCAAACGGAATTTAATTTTGAAGAATTGAAAGCGGTGCGTAAACTACAAGCGGTTACAGTCTCGCCCTTTATACGTTATTCGGTATCGAAAGGCGATATAGGCGGAATTTTTGTAGATGCTGGCATTGATTACACTAAATATAAAAGCAGAGATACCGATTTGTGGGGAATCGGACTCAAACCGGGAGTTGCATTAAATGTGTCGGATAGAGTGCAATTGACTGCTAAAGTTGGATTTTTGGGATACGAATTGTCAAAAATACGCGATGAAAAGACAAGTAGATTTGGTTTAGACCTCAATCTAAGCCGCGCCTTATTCGGTGTAGAGCTTATATTCTAAAGAACAAACGAGTAAATAACAGAATAAAAGAGGCTGTCTCATAAGTCGAAATTAGCACACGGATTACACGGAAAATACGGAATAGAAAATCATTTTTAATCCGTATAATACTGATAATTAGGTATATAATAAAATATAAACCGTGTTTATCTGTTCATTCTGTGTAATCTGTGTGCTGTCTTCGACTTTTTCGACAACCTCTTTTTATTCTGTTTAGTTTTTCGGTTTTCATCCATTATTCTAAACAAATTTGTATTTTTGCATCTTCATAATAATTTTGTTAGAAAATGGAAATCGAAAGCAAGTACAGTCCTGCCGAAGTAGAGGGCAAATGGTATGCATATTGGATGAAAAACCGTCTTTTTCATTCCGAACCCGACAGTAGGGAACCGTTTACTGTCGTCATCCCGCCGCCTAATGTTACAGGCGTCCTGCACATGGGGCACATGTTGAACAATACCATTCAGGATATTCTGGTACGTCGTGCCCGCATGATGGGGAAAAATGCTTGCTGGGTACCCGGTACCGACCATGCCTCAATTGCTACCGAAGCCAAAGTGGTTGGCAAACTTGCCGCAGAGGGCATACAAAAGGCCGATCTTAGTCGCGATGCATTTTTGGAACATGCCTGGGAATGGACGCACAAACACGGTGGCATCATCCTCGAACAACTGAAAAAGCTGGGCGCTTCCTGCGATTGGGACAGAACCGCCTTTACCCTTGACGAAAAGCGTTCGGAAAGCGTATTGAAAGTATTTGTCGATTTATACAATAAAGGCCTGATCTATCGCGGCGTTCGCATGGTGAACTGGGATCCACGGGCAAAAACAGCCATTTCGGACGAAGAGGTTATCCATAAAGAGGAAAATAGTAAGTTGTATTATATAAGGTACAAAATCAGCCCCTCCAGCCCCCCCACCCCCCGGAGGGGGGATAGCAATCATCCACAACATCAAACTGCAAATTGCAACAATTATGATTTATTAAAGGCTAATGCAAAAGAAATGCGTAAATTCTCAACTGAAGCCGAGAGTGCCCTGTGGGAAATGTTACGCTCAAAAAAATTGGGAGATAAATTTAGGAGACAACATGTTATAGCTGATTTTATTGTTGATTTTGTTTGTTTGGACAAAAAAATAATCATCGAAGTAGATGGAAAATATCATGATAATTCTGAAATAAGAGATGCGGATAATTTAAGAACAAGTATTCTTAATGATTTGGGGTATTGTGTTCTACGATTTTCTAATGATGAAGTGATAGCTAATACTGAAACTGTATTGGCAAAAATTCAAGAATCACTAAAAAGTTCCCCCCACGGGGGAGTTGAGGGGGCTGATTACGCCGTTATAGCCACTACCCGTCCCGAAACTATTTTTGGCGACGTAGCCGTATGTATTAATCCGAACGATGAAAAAACAACCGCGCTTAAGGGCAGGAAGGTGATTGTGCCGATTGTAAACCGTGTTGTGCCGATTATTGAAGACGACTATGTGGATACGGAATTTGGAACAGGATTCCTGAAAGTTACACCGGCCCACGATGTGAACGACTACATGCTCGGCGAAAAGTATAATCTCGAAGTAATCGACATTTTTAACGACGATGGAAGCTTGAATGCGCATGGATTGCAATACGCAGGCATGGACAGGTTTGATGTCCGCAAGAAAATTGTAGATGATTTGGATAAATTGGGGCTGCTCGAAAAAGTAGAACCCTATAACAATAAAGTCGGTTATTCCGAACGGACAAATGTTCCGATAGAGCCGAAACTTTCGATGCAATGGTTCCTGAAGATGGAAGAACTGGCGAAACCTGCATTGGATGCCGTGATGGATGATACCATAAAATTCTACCCGGCGAAGTACAAAAACACCTATCGCCACTGGATGGAAAATATCAAAGACTGGAACATCAGCCGCCAACTGTGGTGGGGGCACCGGATACCCGCTTACTTTTTGCCCGAAGGCGGATTTGTGGTGGCGGAAACGGCAGAAAAAGCCTTGATTGAAGCCCAAAAAGTAAACCAAAATCTCCGGTTGGAAGATTTGCGCCAGGATGAGGATTGTCTGGATACCTGGTTTTCGTCGTGGTTGTGGCCTATATCGGTTTTCGATGGAATCACTCAGCCCGAAAACAAGGATATTCAGTATTATTACCCGACAAACGATTTGGTAACGGGTCCCGATATTATATTTTTCTGGGTGGCGCGCATGATTGTGTCGGGCTACGAATACCGGAAATTACCTTGCTTCCGCCATGTTTATTTCACCGGAATTGTGCGGGATAAGCTTGGCCGGAAGATGTCGAAGCAATTGGGTAATTCGCCCGATCCGCTCGATTTAATCGCTAAATATGGCGCCGATGGCGTGCGCATGGGCTTGTTGCTGACAGCCCCTGCCGGCAACGACCTGCCGTTCGATGATGCCCTTTGCGAACAAGGCCGTAATTTCAACAACAAAATATGGAACGCTTTCCGCCTGGTGAAAGGCTGGGAGGTGGATAAGGCAATTGACCAACCCGAATCGTCGAAAATTGCGGTGGAATGGTTCGATTCGGTATTGTCGAAAACAATTGCCGAGGTGGACGATTTATTCGGTAAATACCGCCTGTCGGAAGCCTTGATGCTGTTGTATAAATTGTTCTGGGACGAGTTTTCGTCCTGGTATCTCGAGCTGATTAAACCGGCTTACCAAAAGCCAATAGATGCGAAAACATACCAACAAACGCTCGATTTCTTCGACAGTTTGCTCCGGTTGCTTCATCCTTTCATGCCCTTCATTACGGAAGAATTGTGGCAGGCTTTGGCCGACAGAAAAGACGGCGAAAGCATTATGATTGCCAGAATGCCGGAAGTGAAAGCTGTGGATGAAAAATTGACGGTTTCTTTCGAGACAATAAAAGAAATTATATCGGGCATCCGGGCCGTCAGGTTGCAGAAAAATATTCCGAATAAGGAAGCGCTGGAATTGCAAGTTGTTGGCGATTTTGAAACGGCTTATGCTCCGGTAATTCTAAAAATGGCGAATCTATCGGATATTTCGGTCGCGAACGAGAAATCGCCAGCTGCTGTTTCGTTCCTTGTCGGCACAACCGAATTTGCCGTTCCCATCGGCAATAGCATTGACGTGGAAGCCGAATTGAAGAAACTGAACGAAGAACTTATCTACCTCGAAGGATTCCTGAAATCGGTAGCCAATAAATTGAGCAACGAAAAGTTTGTAGCCAATGCCAAACCCGAAATTGTGGAAAACGAGCGCAAGAAACAAGCCGATGCCGGGAGCAAAATAAGCACAATAAAAGAAAGCATTGCCGCCTTGAAAAAGTAAATATGAGCATTTATCTCTCAACAGCTTACCTTGCTCCTGTGCAATATTATTCAAAACTTCTGAGTAAAGAGGGCGTTTTTATCGAGAGATGCGATAATTATGTGAAGCAAACTTACCGCAACCGCTGTACAATTTTATCGGCCAATGGCGCGCTTACGCTCTCAATCCCGGTGGAGCATAATAAAGCCGAAAAATGCCTGACAAGGGATGTTCGCATCGCCAATTCGGGTAACTGGCAGCATTTGCATTGGAATGCCATTTTGTCGGCATACAATTCAACGCCTTTTTTCGAGTATTATCGCGACGACTTTCGCCCGTTTTATGAGAAAAAACAGCGCTTTCTTTTCGATTTCAACGAAGAACTCCGAATTTTAATCTGCGATTTGATTGGCATCGACACCCAAAACATTCGATACACAGAGGCATATCAGCCGGAAGTATTGCCGGGCGACAAGGATTTCAGAGAGACAATTCATCCTAAAAAAACGCCAGCCGACCCCGACTTCCACCTACAACCCTATTACCAGGTATTTGGCGAAAGGTTCGGTTTCACCGAAAATTTAAGCATTCTCGATTTGCTGTTTAATATGGGGAATGAGAGCTTGTTGCTAATGTAGGGTCGTGCCGTGCCGCAACCATTATGCCGTTTTATTTGTAGAGACGTGGCGCGCCACGTCTGTATTGCTGTATGTATATTTTACAATTGTAGGCTTGGCTCACCGGCAAACCTCCGTGTTTAGTTCCGCAGGGGGGACGGCGTTTAGACTTTGAACGCTTTCGTTCATTGGGGAGCCATCTCATCCATAAAATCGGCTTTAATCACTTCCCAATATTTACCCCTCAAACATTGACACTTTCTTGTTCAGAATCTCCAATATAGTACGACCTACCCATTGCTACGATACTTGTATGGTCGGGACAGTCAACATATTTATATCTGCTTTTAAAAAACGCATCTATTTGTTCATAATCCACACTACCATAAGATTTTTCGGTGAAAAGGTCTATATCAACGGATATTCTATGCCCAATGCGCAGACTTAATGCCGTTCCGCCCACCAACACAAAGTCATTAAAGCAATTTTCCTGCATTAAATCACGGAGTACTGATATTAATTGTGGCTTGACCGTATTGTAAGCTAAAGAAGATGTTCCCATAATTTATTGACTGGATTTGTGAAGATATTTCAGCACTTCCTCTTTTCCGTAAAAGCGGCTAATTTCTTCTTGCTCTATTCTATTTCCATATTCAAAAACACGTTCAATGACCGCTCGTTTATTTTTCTTCCAATCTATTGTATTAATATTGGTGTCCCAAAATACTGCCGGACGAAGTTTCGACAAATCGGGCTTGTAATCAGCGGCTTCTTTTTGCTTCAACTGTTTGATTTCATAAAATACCTGAAGCATCATCAAGGAGCCTTCTTCAAAATCCAATGCGGTTTCTATTTTCAGAGACAAGGGGGTATTGATTGCCCGTTTTCCATGGATAACCGCACTCATTGTTTGTGGAAATTCATTGATGGAAATAGCTAATCTTCCACTGGGAATTTTCCGCTTTTTCAATTCTCTATCAATAACAATTCCGGGATGCAGTCCTTTGAATATCTCCAAACCATTTTTCATATTATTCCCAATTAAAATGCAAATATACAAAATAAACAATTATATATAAACAAATTTGTTTATAATTTCAAACTAAAAACATTCAAGGCTCAAAGTTTCGGGTTCCAGAAAACAAAAAAAGACGTGGCACGCCACGTCTCTACTTTAATCTTTTAAACCCCTAAACCTTACCGGTTGCCGCGATTGCCGCCGCCTGCTCTGCCTTGAAATTGGTTTTGCTGTTCTTTCAGAAACTCATCGTATTTAGTCTGTTGTCCTTCAGTCAGCACCGTTTTAATTGAGTCGGTCTGTTGTTTCTGTATTTTCAGAAACGCTTCCATCCGTTGTTCGCGGCTCAAATCGCCGGAAGAGGTCATGGCAGCGCTGCGATCTTTCGCAAACTTCAGCGTGATGTCATACACCTGTTGTTTTTGTTCGGCTGTCAACTCCAAAGCTTTAGTCAGGGCTTCGGTTTCGTTTTTAGTTCTTTCTTCGGCGCTAAGGCGTTGTCTGTTTTGTGCAACCAATCCGGTTACTGTAAAAAATAAAGCTGTCGCAAGCACTAATAATTTCGTTTTCATAAAATTCTGTTTTTAAATTAAACACTGAATTAATAGACTGCGAAAAACCCAAAAGGTTAAATCGAGATTGAAACTTTTTTTTCAATGAGTTGCTTATCTCCAACATTTATGGGGCAAAAAAGACGGGAATAGAAATATATTTGTTTATTTTGCGCTACGAAATATCGTGTAAATAACTATCAATGATGAAATATAAAAGAATTTTACTGAAACTCAGCGGAGAATCCCTGATGGGAAAACAACAGCACGGAATAGACGCTTCGCACCTGGCATCGTATGCCAGCCAGATAAAAGCGATAGCCGGTATGGGTATCCAGACAGGTATCGTTATTGGCGGTGGTAACATATTCAGGGGACTGAGCGGCGCATCGAAAGGTTACGACCGCGTGAAAGGCGACCAAATGGGCATGTTGGCAACCGTCATCAACAGTTTGGCGCTAAGTTCGGCGCTGACCGCCCTGGGACAGAAGAACCGCGTATTAACTGCCATTCGGATGGAACCCATCGGCGAATTCTACAGCAAATGGAAAGCGATAGAAGCCATGGAAGCCGGCGAAGTAGCCATTCTTTCGGGAGGAACAGGCAATCCGTTTTTTACCACCGATACAGGTTCGGCTTTGCGCGGTATCGAAATCGAAGCCGACGTTATGCTGAAAGGTACACGCGTTGACGGCGTTTATACGGCTGACCCCGAAAAAGACCCAACAGCAGAGAAATTCGACCAGATTTCGTTCGATGAAATCTATAACCGTGGCCTGAAAGTCATGGATTTAACAGCCACAACCATGTGCAAGGAAAACAACCTGCCCATCATTGTCTTCGACATGGATACCCCCGGCAACCTCGAAAAATTGATGAAAGGCGAGAATATTGGTACTTATGTTTATGCGTGAAAACAAACCTGTCTGAATCAGAATTTACAGGATTATGTTGTAGGGGCGAAACATTTTTCGCCTCTACGATATACGTGCGGAATACAGACGTGGCGCGCCACGTCTCTACAATGTTCAGGTTAATCCTCATTTGGCGCAAGTTTTCAACTTGCGCCAAAAAAAAGACAACCTCGGAAAAAGACTTTTGAGACAGCCTCCAAAGGAGATTCTCCATTCCCAAAATATCATAATTCACATAGTTTGAATGATAGATGCATTTATTTATTATCTTTGCAACAAAATTAAATAACTGATATAAAATAGAGTATGGCTATTCATAATTGCTTATTCTCAATCCGGTAAAGGAAAAATGCCGGAATAAAGTAATGTCATTTTTTTAAGTATTAAAATCATATTGCTCAATCGGAAGTGTATTTTAAGAGGTAATTTTGTAGCCTAAAGAAATTTTTCTAAACCATGAACAAGGTATATCATTTTTTTGCATTCGACATCGGAGCTACCAGCGGACGCTCCATTCTCGGAACGTTGAAAGACGGAAAACTTCAACTGAAAGAATTAACCCGTTTCCCCAATAAAATTGTCCGCATACACGACAAATATTACTGGGATATTTTTGCTTTATACGATGCCCTGAAAGAAGGATTGTTTCTGGCGGCATCACAAAATATCAACCTCGATGCAATCGGCATTGATACATGGGGTGTCGATTTTGTGTATCTGGGCGAAGATGGCGACATTCTGAGCCAGCCCCGTTCGTACCGCGACCCTTATACAAACGGAAAACCGGAAGCGTATTTCAAACTTCTGTCGAAAAAGGAAGTCTATGAGCTTACCGGCATTCAGATAATGAATTTCAACAGCATATACCAGTTGTATGCGGCAAAATCCGAAAACTCATCAGCGCTTAAGGCGGCAAAAGACATCCTGTTTATGCCGGATGCCCTGTCGTATTTGCTGACCGGTAAAAAAGTGTGCGAATACACCATCGCATCCACCTCGCAGCTTCTGAACCCGAGGACAAAAGCCTTTGAACCCAAACTGTTTGAGGCGATGGGTGTAAATCCCTCCATAATGCAACCTATTGTCATGCCCGGCGAAATTACAGGCTACCTGACAGATAATATAATAAAAGAATGCGGACTGAATAAAACTCCTGTCATAGCTGTCGCCGGACATGATACAGGTTCTGCCGTAGCTGCCGTTCCGGCAGAAAACGAAAACTTTGCCTACCTCAGTTCGGGCACCTGGTCGTTGATGGGTATAGAAGTAAAAGACCCCATTATCAACGAAGAGACGTACGAGTTAAACTTCACCAACGAAGGAGGCGTGGAAGGAACCACCCGCTTTTTGAAAAATATCACCGGCATGTGGCTGTTGGAACAATGTCGCAAAGAATGGGAAGCTGCCGGTACAAAATACAGCTACCCCGAAATTGTGGCGCTTTCCAACTCGGCAACCGCTTTTCAGTCGCTGATAAATCCCGATCATCTTTCTTTTGCCAATCCCGAAAGCATGACCGGCGCCATTGCCGATTATTGCGAAAAAACACATCAGCGCGAACCCGAAACTCATGCCGAGTTTATCCGTTGCATATTCGACAGTTTGGCATTGAGGTACAAGGACGTATTGGTCAGCTTGCAAAAAGTGGCTCCGTTCAAAATCGAGAAGCTGCATGTGATTGGAGGCGGCTCGCAAAACAAATTACTGAACCAGTTCACCGCCAATTCGACAGGTATTCCCGTTGTGGCAGGCCCCTCGGAAGCAACGGCTATTGGTAATGTTATGTTGCAGGCGAAAGGTATTGGGGTTGTAAACTCCTTGTCCGAAATGCGCGAAATAATTAAAAACTCCGTAACGCCGGATGTATATCAACCGCAGGACTCACAGGTATGGGAACAAGCCTACGGAAAATTTGTGCAAATTATTGCTAAATACTGATCATTAACAGGAAAAGCCAAGTGCGTCTTTGCAAGGATGCCGTTTGTGGGAGCGTATTGCTATCTCTACAAAAAATCAACTAAATCTAAATAGTATATAACACTCCGATATGAATAAAATTAGCTTACTGCTTGGAGCTTTTCTTTTGGTTTCTTGTAATGTTCTCAAGAGCGAAAGCGCAGTTGTTTATGCTGCACCGGAAGGAGAAGAGTTGAGTGTGGATTACAGATTAACGGTTGATAACAGGCCTGTTCCTGTTTACAATGCCAAGGTAGGCGCTGCCGACAAAAAAGTGCGGGAAGATGCCATAGCCGATGCCTCCAAGTCGCACCTCTATTACGACATTGCAGGTTTTGCAAGTTTCGATTTGAAGCGTGGCAAGGTAAAGCTCACCGTTACAGTGGACAAGCCAATAGAAACAGCGAAAATTTTGCCAACCTCATTCGGCATTACACCCAGGATTCAGGGGAAGAGCATCAGCTTTGAAGTGGATAAACCACAACACTTGACAGTAGAAATCAACGGCGAACATATTCGTTCGCTGCATATCTTTGTCAACCCCGAAGAAAGGGAAAAGCCCGACCCTGCCGATCCAAATGTGATATATTTCGGTCCGGGAATCCACCATGTTACCGAATCTGTTGAAATTAAGGATAATCAAACGCTTTATATTGCCGGAGGGGCGATAGTCAGGTTTGCCAATCCGTCCGGCGCCGACCAAAAGCCGAAAGCCGGTTTTATCGTCAGCGGCAAAAATACCAAAGTGCTGGGACGCGGAATTATCGACCACGAAAATGTTCCCCGTACGCAAGGGCGCAATGTGTTTCTCGTTTCGGGCAGCGACGTGCTGATAAATGGCCCCATTCTGCGCAATGCCAGCATTTGGACGGTTAATCTGCAAAAAGCCAGCCGTGTGCATATCGACAACATCAAGCTATTGGGGTATCGTTCCAATACCGACGGCATTGATATTTGCGACAGTTGGGATGTGCTGGTCGAAAATTGCTTTATTCGCACCATCGACGACCTGATTGTAGTAAAAACCAACACAGGCAGAGGCGGCGCAGGCAATATTCTGGCACAAAAATGCGTGCTGTGGAACGAAGTAGCTCATGCCCTGAGTGTTGGCGCGGAACTTCGGGAGCAGGTTGATGGCGTAACTTTCAGAGATTGCGACATTATCGGCGATCATTGCCGCGAGTGGGCATTGCGCGTTTTCCATTGCGACAAGGCAGTAGTGAAAAACATTCGTTTTGAAAATATCCGCATCGAAGAGTGCCAGCGATTGGGCTCGCTATGGATAAACAAGGCAGTATGGACAGCCGACAAGGAGCGGGGACATATCGAAAACGTTGTATTCAAGGATATTGTCGTAACCGGCGATACTCCTCCTCGCGTGGGGATGGAATTTCTCGGTTTTGATGAAACTCATGCCATTAAAAATGTGCTGATTGACAATGTGGTCGTTCAAGGCAAAAAAATCGCCAAAGAAAATCTAATAACTAACGAATATGTGTACGACTGGGTGGTAAAATAGCGATATTAAATCATACATTCAATTATAAATCCGAATTATTAACCATAAAAATAAACAAATATGAGTAAAAGTGAATTAGTTCAAAAATCGTACGAAATAGCGAAAGAACGCTACGCTGCAATAGGCGTGGATGTGGATGCCGCATTAGAGAAGCTGCAAAAAATAGCCATCTCCATCCATTGCTGGCAAGCCGATGATGTTACCGGTTTCGAGAAACTGGAGAATTTGGGCGGCGGGGGCATTCAAGCAACCGGAAATTACCCCGGCAAAGCCCGCAATATTGACGAAGTGCGTGCCGATATTAAAAAAGTGTTGACCTTGGTAGGCGGCGATCACCGCTTGAATTTGCACGAAATATATGGCGATTTTGGCGGAAAAGTGGTTGACCGCGATCAGGTGGAACCGGCTCATTTTACCAGCTGGATGCAATGGGCGAAGGAAACAGGCTTGAAACTGGATTTCAATTCTACCTCTTTCGGTCATCCTAAAAGCGGCGATTTAACGCTTGCCAACCCCGATAAAGCCATTCGCGATTTTTGGATCGAACACACCAAGCGTTGTCGCCTGATCTCCGAAGAAATGGGTAAATTCCAGAACGACCCTTGTATCATGAACCTGTGGGTGCACGACGGCAGCAAGGACCAGACTGTTAACCGCTTGAAATACCGTCAGATTCTGGAACAATCGCTCGACGAAATTTTTGCGAAAGACTACAAAAACATGAAAGACTGTATCGAAGCCAAATTGTTCGGCATCGCCCTCGAAAGTTACACCGTAGGTTCTTACGACTTCTACTTGGGATACGGCGCTAAAAAACAAAAAATCGTTACGCTCGATACAGGCCACTTCCACTTGTCGGAAAGTATTGCCGATAAAATATCTTCCTTGTTGCTGTTCACCCCCGAAATCATGCTTCATGTGAGCCGTCCGATACGTTGGGACTCCGACCATGTAACCATTTTGAACGATGAAACAGCCGATTTGGCCAAAGAAATTGTCAGGGCCGATGCCTTAGACCGCGTCCACATTGGATTGGATTATTTCGATGCCTCTATCAACCGTATCGGCGCTTATGTTGTAGGTATCCGCTCAACACAAAAAGCATTCCTTCAGGGATTGTTGGAACCCATCGCCGTATTGCGCAATTATGAAGCAAACGGACAATATTTTGAACGGCTTGCTTTGTTGGAAGAAGCAAAAAGCTTACCTTGGAACGCCGTTTGGGACTATTTCTGCTTGAAAAACAATATCGCAGTAGGCGAAGATTACATTACAGAAATACAGCAGTACGAAAAGAATGTAACATCCAAACGATAATCAACACATTAAAAAACAAAAGATTATGGAAGTTCAAAAAGGGAGTTTGAAGAGTACAATAGCCGTATCTTTGACCAATTATTTAGATGCCGGTTCTATTGTTGCCGGTGCAAGCGGATTGACTCTTTGGCAGAATTATCTTTCGCTGCAAGAAGTTCATCTGAGTTGGCTGAATGCTATTAGCGCCAACTGTTTTGGCGCTGCCTTAGGCGCCATTATAGGCGGATTTCTGGCCGACAAATACGGGCGTAAAACCATCTATACCTACAACATGCTGGTGTATATGACCGGTGTAGCCATTATCATGTTCTCGTTCAATTTTCCGATGCTGCTGCTTGGATTCTTGATCACGGGCATCTCGGTTGGAGCAGGTGTTCCGGCTTCGTGGACTTACATCTCCGAAACTTCGGAAGTGAAGAATCGCGGACGAAACATCGGTATCTCGCAATTTGCGTGGTCGATAGGCCCCGCCATTATTTTTGGCTTGGGAATGTTGCTGGCAAAAGACGGCGTTCTTGGCAGCAAAATCTATACCTCATTGGTGGATAGCGGTTGGTCGGCACAATCGGCTGAGCTTTTCGGTAACCGCATTATCTTTGGTACGCTGTTCGTAGTAGCTCTTATTGCCTGGATACTTCAACGGCAATTGGACGAATCGAAAGACTGGGAAAATACACGGGCCGAGCAAAAGCTGTCGAAAACAAAACAGCCCGGCATTTTTTCATCGTTCGGCGCCTTGTTTTCCAACGCTGTAAATGTAAAAACTATTTTGTATCTGGCCGGCATTTACCTCACCTGGAATTTAGTAGCAGGCGCCATGGGATTCTTCATGCCGCATGTTTACGAAACAGCCGGAGATCTTACCAACGAATATTCCAACAGGCTGACTTCCATTATGTGGTTGCTCACAGCCTTGGTGTCGTTTTTTGGGTTTGCGCTGTTGTCCGACAAAGTTAATCAACGCTTGTTGTACATCGGGGGTACATTGCTTGGCGTAGCCGCTTGGGTAGTGCTCACATTTGTCGGCATAAACAATATGGCAGCTCTTTGGACGTTTACTGTACTTTGGGGTGTGCATGCAGGCCTTGGCGTACAAGCATTCTATGCCTTGTGGGCATCGGAGCTTTTTCCGGCAAAATATCGCGCCGCCGCACAGGGGATTATGTTCTTTGTGGTGCGTGGCGGAGCCGCTATCTGGTCGTTTGTGTTCCTCGGCATTTTCAACCAGTCGGGATTCTATACAGCCGGCATCATCATGGTTTGCCTGTTGCTCGTAGCGTTGATAGTTGGCGCCATCTGGACACCCAAAACGCAGGGAAAAACACTGGAAGATATTACGAAAGAACGATATGGAGATAATTATTAAAACAATAAGCAAATGAAATCAATATTGGATAATCGTCCGTTACTTGCTAAAGAAGTAGCAGATGTGGCAGAAGTTGCCGGATACCTTTGGCAAAAAGGCTGGGCCGAACGTAATGGCGGTAATATAACCGTTAACATTACCGATGTGATAGACGATGAAATCAGGGCCTTGAAGCCTATTAGCGGCGTTGTGCCGATAGGAAGAACGCTTCCCAACCTGAAAGGACGCTATTTCTTCTGTAAAGGAACAAACAAGCGTATGCGCGACTTGGCTCGCTGGCCAATGGAAAATGGATCGGTCATCCGTATTCTGGACGATTGCGCCAGCTACGAGATAATTGCCGACCAAGCCGTTAAACCAACATCGGAACTGGCATCGCACCTGTCGATGCACAATTACCTGATTGGTAAAGGCTCCAATTACAAGGCGGCATTGCATACTCACCCGATTGATTTGGTGGCAATGACACACAACCCCAAATTCCTGAAAAAGGATGTACTCACCGATTTGCTGTGGAGCATGATTCCCGAAACAAGGGCGTTTTGTCCGCGCGGATTGGGTATTATTCCTTACGCTATGCCCAGCTCGTTCGCTCTGGCAGATGCAACGCTCAAGGAACTTGAAGAATATGATGTGGTGATGTGGGAAAAACATGGCGTTTCGGCAGTAGGCGAAAACATCATGGAAGCATTCGATATGGTGGACACCCTCTCCAAATCAGCGCAAATATACCTGACAGCCAAAGCAATGGGCTTTGAACCAACAGGTACCACACCCGAACAAATGCACGAATTGAAAGTAGCATTCAATCTGCCTAAGTAAATTTTTAAGGAGGTTTTTTGTATAAATACAGGGGCAACGCATAGCGTTACCCCTGTATTTTTTGTCTATCGTTGCCATTGTCTGAACCGTTGATTGTAGCTGATTTTATTGATTAACCTGATACATTGTAGAGACGTGGCGCGCCACGTCTGCATTCGCCACGTATTCCCGTAGGGGCAGCCCATTGCCGCGAACAGGGCATTTTTGTCCTGCATGGGACAAAATACAGGCGCTTAATCATGCAAATCAAAAAAATTTACAAATCCTCTGTTCAAACCCGTTCGCGGCAGCAGGCGTATGCCATACGCCCCTACGGGAATACGTGGCGCGGAATGCAAATGCGGCAATGTAATCAAGTTAATCAATAAAATCAGCTACAATCAACGGTTCAGACAATTAATTAAAAATTATTTTTTCATTTTTTCCTCAAAATGCTTGCGCAATAACTATTTCTGCGTATATTTACGAAAAAATAGTAGATATACGATATTTATAGTCTTATGGAAAAGCTAACGAATCAGGAAGAAAGCGTGATGTTGCATATCTGGCAACTGAAAGAATGTGTGGTGAAAGACATCGTCAACGAGATGGACGACCCCAAACCGCCTTACACAACTGTGGCCTCCATTGTCCGCAATCTGGAGCAAAAGGGCTACATCAAATCGAAGAAGTATGCCAACGTAAATGTCTATAGCCCTAAGATAAAAGAGGACGAATACAAAAAGGTGTTTATGTCGGGAATTGTGAAGAGCTATTTCGAAAATTCGTACAAGGAACTGGTTTCTTTTTTTGTAAAGGAAGAAAATATATCTCCCGAGGAATTGAAAGAAATCATACAGCTAATTGAGAACAAAAAACCTTGAACGAACTTTTTAAATCAAAACAGCCATGGATAACGCCTTGATAATTATGTATGCCATTAAAGTATCGGTTGCCCTGTTTTTGTTTTACGGGCTTTACCTGCTGTGCTTGCGTGCCGATACATTCCTGAAACTGCGCCGGTTCTATTTTCTGTTTGCCATCGTGTTTTCGCTGGCCTATCCCTTGTTCAATATCGAATTGCCTGCCAACGAAGCGCAGCAAACTCCCATCGAATTGCCGGTCTATTTTTCGCAATTGGAGGTGGAGATATTCGATGTTCAGGTCGCAGAACCGGAACCTGCTCCGGTGAACTACAAAGATTATACTGTGCCGACCTTGTTGCTGGCGTCCTTGTTGGGATCGGCTATTTTGGTAGTGAGTTTTGCCACGCAGCTGTTCTCCATTTTTCGCCTGATAAGGAAGAACAGCAAAAAAACAGCCCAGGCTTTCCGTATTATAGAAGCGGGAGAGAAAGATATAACGGCATTTTCGTTTTTCGGCTGGATTTTTATTAACGTCAATAAAATTGACACAGGCGAATTCTCCGAAATACTTGCTCACGAAAAAGTTCATGTCCATCAATTCCATTCGGTCGATGTATTGATTGCCGAAACGCTCTGCATCTGCTTTTGGTGGAACCCCATCACCTGGCTGATGAAACGAGCCATCAAAACCAATCTGGAGTATCTGGCCGACCAAGGGGCCTTGAATATGGGGGTAGATACAAAAAACTATCAATATGCATTATTGCAACTATCAATCTCAACTACCGGTATTCCAATTATAAATAATTTCAATGTTTCACAACTAAAAAAACGTATTATCATGATGAATAAGCACAAGAGTTCGTTGCTGCTATCCGCCAAGTATTTGCTGGCGATTCCGGCCGGAATGCTGCTGATATTCGGGAATGCCGTACAAGCCTCGCCAGCTTTGGCAAATTTACCCTCCGAAATAGTCAGTACGATATTGGCGCCTGAGCCCGAAGCTCCGGCAGTAGAAAATAATCAGGTTCAATCTGTTGAGGAAACAATAGCTCCACCTCAACCAGTTCAACCAGTTCAGGCAGAGCTACAAGACACTCTTCCGGTAGCTCCTCCAACATCCAAACCTTACGTTTCTGTTGAAGTGATGCCTCAATTTTCGGGTGGGATGAGCGAGTTGTCAAAATTTATCCAAAAAAACCTGAGGTATCCTCGACAAGCAGCTAAAGATAGTATTCAAGGGAGTGTGATAGTCCGCTTTGTTGTAACAAAGGATGGTTCGATTGCTGATACAACAGTCGTAAGAGGAGTATCGCCCGAACTTGATGCCGAAGCAAAAAGGGTGATTGGCTTAATGCCAAAATGGATACCGGGGAAACAAAATGGCGAATCTGTGGATGTGTATTTTACGATGCCAATTGTCTTTAAATTGAACCTGGGTCCGGCTGTAGATGATAAACCGGATGCCGAAGGCATTTATCGCAGTGTGGAGGTGATGCCACAGTTCCCGGGTGGAATGCCAAACTTGCTTCGGTTTATAAATACCAGTTTGATAAACTTTAAAGGTGATATTAAGGAGAGCGCTCTTGTTCGCTTTGTTGTAAAGAAAGATGGGTCGATTACCGACGCTAAGATTATGCAAGGAGGCTCGCCTGAACTCAATGCCGAAGTATTGCGGGTTATCGGGTCAATGCCAAAATGGATACCCGGAGAACAAAATGGCGAACCTGTGGATGTATATTATACGATGCCCATTGGTACAATTGACGTGATGCCACAATATCCGGGCGGGACGAAAGAATTACTCAAGTTTATCAACGACAATCGGATACCGGCTACAGGTGATGCAGAAGCAGGAGGAAATGTTACCGTTAGCTTTGTTGTAACCAAAAACGGTTCGATTACCGATGCTAAAATTGAGAAAGGAGCATCTCCCGAGGCAAATGCCGAAGCATTGCGTATTGTAAGCTTGATGCCGAGGTGGATACCCGGAAAACAAAATGGTAATCCGGTAGATGCTCGTTATAGGCTAGGGTTTCCGGTAGTTGAAATAGAGGCGGCCAAGTATCCGGGTGGATGGAAAGAGCTGGGAGAATTTATCTACAACAATCTGAAATACCCCGAACAAGCGCTTAAAGCCAAGATAGAAGGAGATGTTACTGTCCGCTTTACCATAACCACAGATGGTTCGATCAGCGGAGCTAAAGTAGTGAAAGGCGTGTCGCCCGAACTTGACGCCGAGGCATTACGAATTGTGGGCTTACTGCCGAAGTTTACGCCGGGAATACAAAACGGCAAGCCAAAAGAGAGCAATTTTACCTTGCCCATTTCCTTTCGGTTACCAAAGTAATGTTTGGAAGATTTGTAGGGGGTGTCTCAAAAGTCTGTCATCCCGTGCTTGACACGGGATCTCTTAACAGAAGTTCAAACATTGTGCCTTTGTCAGGAAATTGCGGGTCGGAGCCCGCAATTGGAGCGGAGCGGAATTGTAGCCAACGGCGGAAATCAGCCTGAGCTAAATCGGCCTGAGCCAATGACAAGCTCGGAAAAGAATTTTGAGACAGTTCCTTGATAATGGGGGCGAACACCTAGGTTCGCCCCTACAAATATTGAGAGCATACGTGGTTATTCCCTATATAGCGGATAAAATAAACATCTTTCTCCTGATTGAAAAACACATACCACTGTGTATTGTCATTCTTTTTGAAAACAGAATAAAAAAGATTTCTACCATATTTGGAAAAATAATCCGGCGCCGGTCTTTTGTGTTTGTTGTGCAAAGAATTAATTATATCTTTAACCAATTCTTCCACATAGTCATAGGCTTCTTCTTCAAATCCAAAATAATCTTTTTCGTAAAGTATTTCAGAGAGTTCTATCAGATATATCCTAACTTCCGGTGAAAAAAGAATTTTCATCTCTTGCGGCTATAAATTTCGTGTATATCTTCTTTAACTTGGCGCAACAACTCCTCGCCTGTAATTCCGGTTCTAAGGTCTTCGTCGGTAATCAGTCTTTCTTTGACTACCAGTTCAATCAACTTTCGGCCTCTTTTAATTACAACTTGTTCTTTTTCGGCCAAATCAAGGTATTTTTTCTGATTTATTCTTAAATCTGTCGAACTAATGACTATCATAATTTTTCTTTTTTGCAAATATACAAATTTGTACAGAATTCTGTACAGAATTAGGTGAAAAATCAGTCCCCTCCAAGCTTGAACAAAATTCGTTTGTAGGGGGGTGTCCAAAAAGTCTGTCATCCCGTGCTTGACACGGGATCTCTTAACAGAAGTTCAAACATTGTGCCTTTGTCAGGAGATCGCGGGTCGGAGCCCGCAATTGGAGCGGAGCGGAATTGTAGCCAACGGCGGAAATCAGCCTGAGCTAAATCGGCCTGAGCCAATGACAAACTCGGAAAAGAATTTTGAGGCAATTCCTTGATAATGGGGGCGAATACCTAGGTTTGCCCCTACAAATATTGAGAGCATACGTGGTTATTCCCTATATAGCGGATAAAATAAACATCTTTCTCCTGATTGAAAAACACATACCACTGTGTATTGTCATTCTTTTTGAAAACAGAATAAAAAAGATTTCTACCATATTTGGAAAAATAATCCGGCGCCGGTCTTTTGTGCTTGTTATGGATTGTGAGATTTATTTCGTCGATCAAATCATCGACGTATTTATATGCACTTTCTTTGAATCCAAAATATTCCTTTTTGTAGAGAATATCAATAACTTCAGAAAAATATTCGTCTATCGAATCATCAAAAATAACTTTCATTTATCAAATATCTTATCAATTCTTCTGTGCATACGTTCCTTCAACTCCTCGCCCGTAATTCCGGTTCTAAGGTCTTCGTCGGTAATCAGTCTTTCTTTGACTACCAGTTCAATCAACTTTCGGCCTCTTTTAATTACAACCTGTTCTTTTTCGGCCAAATCAAGGTATTTTTTCTGATTTATTCTTAAATCTGTCGAACTAATGACTATCATAATTTTTCTTTTTTGCAAATATACAAATTTGTACAGAATTCTGTACAGAATTAGGTGAAAAATCAGTCCCCTCCAAGCTTGAACAAAATTCGTTTGTAGGGGGGTGTCCAAAAAGTCTGTCATCCCGTGCTTGACACGGGATCTCTTAACAGAAGTTCAAACATTGTGCCTCTGTCAGGAGATTGCGGGTCGGGGCCCGCAATTGGAGCGGAGCGTAAATCGGCCTGAGCCAATGACAAACTCGGGAATAAGGCTTATATACCCTCTTCTACTTTTCTCAAAAATTCTTGCCGGTGCTCATCTGTGCCGTTCGATGTATTGTCGCAATTGAGCCAGGTGGCGTTGCTGATACCGGCGGAGTATAGCATCAAGGGAATGAAATTGTTTTCTATCGAAAGCCGGAAATGTTCGGTAGGCGATTCGGAAGTGGTGATAACTGTTGTTTTGTTTATTTTCAGCAATGGCGTCCATCCGTTTTCGTACGAGAACGCAAAATCCTTTAGCAGCACTTTATCAAAAAATCCTTTCAGTATGGCAGGCGCTGTGCCCCACCAAATGGGGAATATGAAAATCATTTCAGCGGACTGGCTCAGTATAGCCTGGTATTTCCCGACAAGCGGATCCAAATAGCCGCCTGCCGAATACAAGGCCAGCTCTTCCTCCGTCATCACCGGATTGAACTGGTCTTTGTTTAAATCTATTACCTGATATTCTTTCCCCTGCTTATCCAATTTAGCCGTAATCGTATCGAGAATGGCTTTATTAAAGCTGCCATGCCAGGGATGGGCGAGAACTAATGTTGTCATGTCATTTATGTTTAAAAGCCCAGCCCCTCCAAACCTCCCCGTGGGGGAGGCTTCAAAGAAGCAGTCCTTTAGCCTCCCCTACGGGGAGGTTGGAGGGGCTGTTATTGTTTCCTTTGCTGTACGGGCAAAACTCATCATTCTATTGTAATTGGCTTCGCCCAAAAATGCTTTTCCTGTTTCCTCATCCTCGTATTCGTCAACAGGGATTAATTGTATCTGTATCCGGCCTTCTTCCACCGGTTTGTGTACCCAGACCAGCGAATAATTGCAGCTGTCTATTCTCACAACACCTGTCGAATCTTTGCTCAAGTCAATGTTTAGCATCATGCCACCGTCGGTATTGGGCGCCTTCATCCCCGAAACAAAATTACCGAGCGAATACACAATCACATTTTTTATCGAATCGCCTTCTTTCCGCACCTCCATCGGTTGCACCACATGCGGATGACCGCCAATCACCAGATTTACACCGTTCTGGATTAAAAAGTCCGACCAGTCGGTCTGTTGCTTATTGTGCATTAATTTGTACTCCAACCCCCAGTGCATATTGGCGATGATAATATCGGGATTCATTCGCTTGGCCAGCTCTATATCATTCCTGATGCTGTCTTTTTGTATGTAGTTGACCACATTCGGCGCCTGCACCTTTATGCCGTTGGCGCCGTAAGTGTAATTCAACAGCGCCATCCGTATTCCGTTTTTTACGAGCATCAGCGGGTAGCGCAAGCTGCGTTGTTCCCTGTCGGCATAGCTGCCCAAATGTTTTACCCCTATGGTGTCGAGCCGGGCAATCGTTTTCAGCAATCCTTTCTTCCCTTTATCCAACACATGGTTGTTTGCCGTCAGAAATACGTCGAATCCGGCATTTTTAAGCTCGTCAGCGAATTCGTCCGGCGCGCTGAATGTCGGGTAGCCTGTGTAAGGTTTTCCGGCCAGAGTAAGCTCTAAATTCACAATAGCAATATCCGCCGAATCAATCCGGTTTTTGATATGCCTGAAATAGGAAGAGTAGTCGTAGCCGGCTTTTGTTTTAGCCGCATCAATCTGCGATTGATGTTGCATGGCATCACCGGCAAACAACAATCTGACTTTCCTTTCCTGTGCAAAAGCGCTTTGCAGGAAAAATAATAAGAGGAGGAATGGGAATGCTTTTTTCATCAAGGGAAAATAATCAATATAAAAAATGAAATCTGTGTTTATCTGTTCATTCCGTGTATTCTGTGTGCTACTAATTCGACTTGGGAGATTACCGTGTAGCCCAACTCTCTCTATCCAAATTCCGGTAATTGATGGCTTCTGCTAAATGACTGGCCAATACTTTTTCCGAATTGTCGATGTCGGCAATGGTTCGCGCTACTTTCAGTATCCGGTCGTAGGCGCGCGCCGACAGGTTGAAGCGGTCCATGGCTGTTTTCAACAGGCTCAGGCCTGCTTCGTCGGGCGATGCATATTTCTGCAACAGCTTACTCGACATCTGGGCGTTGCAGTAAACGCCTTCTTCGTCTTTAAATCGTTCGGCTTGTATTTCGCGGGCTTGTATCACCCGGGTTCTTATCGAATCGCTGTTTTCCGAGAGGTTTTTGTCGGAAATCTTCTCGAACGGAACCGGAACAATTTCGATGTGGATGTCTATCCGGTCGAGCAAAGGGCCCGAAATCCGGTTGAGGTAGCGTTGTACGGCATTGGGGGCGCAAACGCATTCTTTTTCGGGGTGATTAAAATATCCGCAGGGGCAAGGATTCATGGAGGCCACAAGCATAAAACTGGCCGGATATTCGGTGCTGAACTTCGACCTTGAGATACAGATTTTCCGGTCTTCCAAGGGTTGCCTCATCACTTCCAGAACGCTGCGGTTGAATTCGGGCAATTCGTCCAAAAACAGTACGCCATTGTGCGCCAGACTAATCTCGCCCGGTTGAGGGAAAGAACCTCCGCCCACCATCGCCACATCCGAGATGGTATGATGCGGGCAGCGAAAAGGACGATGCGACATAAGAGCCGTCTCCGTCCCTATTTTACCGGCTACGCTATGGATTTTTGTTGTTTCCAAGGCTTCGTGCAGCGTGAAGGGGGGAAGTATCGACGGCATTCTTTTGGCCATCATGGATTTTCCGGCTCCCGGAGGGCCTATCATAATAATATTATGACCTCCTGCAGCGGCAACTTCCAGGGCGCGCTTCACATTTTCCTGCCCTTTGACATCGGTAAAGTCGAACTCGAAATTTTGCTGCTGTTTATAAAATTCGGCCCTTGTATCAACTACAACAGGCTCCAGTTCTTTATCATTGTTAAAAAAGTCGATAACTTCGCAGATGTTTTCAACGCCATAAACGTCTATACTATTAACCACAGCGGCTTCGCGGGCGTTTTTCATCGGCAGGATAAGGCCTTTGAAGCCTGCCTCCCGCGCTTTTATGGCTATCGGAAGGGCGCCTCTTATTGGCAATATACTCCCGTCGAGCGAAAGTTCGCCCATAACGAGGTATTCTTCGAGTTTATCTTTCTGAATACTTTCCGACGCGGCCAGGATGCCAACAGCCAACGGCAGGTCGTAGGCCGAACCTTCTTTTTTGATGTCGGCCGGAGACATGTTTATAACCACTTGTTGACGGGGGAATTTATATCCGTTGACTTGCAAGGCGGATATTATTCGTTCATGACTTTCTTTAACCGATGTATCGGGGAGGCCGACCAGCATGAATTTAATCCCTTTCGAACAATTGACTTCTATTGTGATTAAATTGGCATTAATCCCCTGTACTGCTGCTCCAAAAATTTTTACAAGCATTACTTTATTTTTAGTCCGGCTAAAGTAGTGAAAAATTTATTTCTTATCGGTCTTTTTCAACTCATTTATTTGTTCAATCAGTGAAATTGCCGATAATCGGCGACCCAGAATAACTCCTTCGGGCGAAATCAGCACATTATTCGGAACATCAACAATGTTGTATGCTTTCACAATGTCGGAATTCCAGCCATTTGTGTCGTAAAAAACTTTCCATTTTATCGAATCGGGAGCTTGTTTTACCGGCTTGTCGCATAACATCACTACGGAGAGATATTCGAGCTTGTTATCTTTCGATTGGTCGTAACTATCCGTTATTACGGGCGGTACTGTCCATACCGAATCGTCTTTGCATTCGGCCGAAAAAGTGATTAAGAGGTATTTCCCTCTGTAGTCGTACAATCGGATGTCCTTATCCTTGTTTTTCAATTCAAAGGCCGGAGCTCTTGCCCCAATTTGCGACGACTTGATTTTTTCGCTGTATTGTTTCAATTCCGTTGTTAACGAAAAATCGGCTGCCTCTCCTTTCAACAGGGCTAAGGCTTCATCCAAGGCCTCAACCGATATGTCGTTCTTGAAAAAGTATTGTATCAAAACAACACTGGCTATTTTTTCGGGATTTTTCTCAATAAATTGACGGCCTTGATTGGTGAGTTCAAAGTTAATCGTCTTCAGTTCCGAGCTATAATTTTGCAGCATCTCGGGAGTCGATGCGCTGTCAATTCGCGCTATGAGGTCGGCTTTTGTATTGAGTAGCTGAATATTCTCTTTTTTGACTGCCGTTAAATCATCGTTGATATTGCCTCCGGTTGCATAAATCAAATCGGGGCGCTTAACGTCTCCCGTTATCTCAATGTTCCATCCTTTATCAAAGAAAATGGAGGTAGCCCAGGGTTTTCCTTCAAAAAACAACGAAGCCATCGTTAAATGCCCGACCGTTCCTTCGTAAGAGAAAACGCCTTTCCTGTTGGCTCGTATGGTGTCTATAAAAATAGAATCGTTGTTCTCCGTTGCTATAAAAATATACGGCGATTCCAAGTTGGCAAGCTTGCCTTTTATTGTGAACGTAGTTTGACCTTTCTTGCCGCAACCGGGCAAAAAGAACAGCAAGAAACACCCAGAACAAAGCAGGATGATGTATCTAATTGTTATTTTATCCATTGTCAGAATTATTATATACAACAATAACGGCAAAAATACATCTTTATTTTGTATTTCACACCATAAAAATTTACTTTTGTTAATGCAATCTCGAAAAATATTATTATTTGTTCACACGTTTTTTTGTGTATCAACAAATTTTGTGTAAAATATCGTAGGGGCGTATGGCATACGCCCGCTGCCGCGAATGGGGCGTTTTTGTCCTGTAAATCAAAAAAATTACAAATCCCCGATTAAATCCGTTCGCGGCAACGGGCGAAAGATATTTCGCCCCTACAAATCAACGGTTCAAACATATTCGCGGCGGCGGGCGTATGCCATACGCCCCTACATTATTCACATTGGCACATTATTCACATTCCCCTGCTCTCCCTGAGTAAATTTGCGGTATTCCAAAGGGGTGAATTTGTTTTTCTTTTTGAAGGCGGTGAAAAAGTATTCCTGATTTTCAAACCCCATTTGGTAGGCTATTTCTTTTACGGGGAGGGTGGTGTTGGTCAGTAATTCTTTCGATTTTTGGATTTTTACTTCCTGAATGTATTGGTAAGGGGCAAATCCGGTGTATTCCTTAAACATTTTGCGGAAGCTGGAATAGCTCATGTGAAGCTTTTCGGCAACGCTCCTCGGCTTAATGGTATTCACATCTTCCGAAATCATTATCTTGGCTTTATTGATTTGGGTGATTATCTCCGAATTCTCGAAAACAGAATTCCGGTCCAGCGAATAGGCCAATCCGAGCAGGTGGTTGACTATGCCGGCAAGCATTTGCTGGAATCCCGATTTTTGTTCGATGGCCACCCTTATCGCTTCCTGATACAGCTGCACAATCTCGTTGTTTATTCCCACGTTGAAAATAGGGCGCTGCCGATTAAAAAAGCCCCTTTCGACCCGGTGATCGACATTTACGCCTTTAAAGCCAATCCAGTACTCGTCCCAGCCCGTTTGTTTATCGGGCATATAATTGTGCCACTCACCCGGAAAAAGCAGGAACATATTCCCATCGTTAATGTTCTGGAGCTTGTTTTCGCCCGAAACAAAGCTCCCTTTTCCGCGTGTGATGTATAAAAGCTGGTATTCGTCCAGCACCCGCCCCTTGTCGATGGAGAACAAGTACCGGGTAGGATGATCGCGCGGAGGATAAGACGCATTGGCCCCAATACCCTGATAGCCGACAGAATTGACGGTTAATCCCCACAGCAAATCGACTTCGTTTACAATCAGGTATTTCAGGTGGATAGCATCTTTCATTTTATCCGGCAACAATAATTATCATCCATGAGTATCGGAACAAAAGTATAATTTTTTTCTTAGAAATGTCCTTATCTCCCACAACAACACCACAAAAACCCAAAGTTTTGCTAACTCCCTATTACATTTTGAACAAGAATCGAATAAATAAAAATATTTTTCGTTTGTTTTCGTTTTCAAAGGCTTATAATTTGGACAATAATTACTAAATTTGAAGCCCGTTAGAAAAAACAGTAACTCTAATTTTTATTTTAAAAATGAAAAAACATAATTTTAGTGCAGGCCCGTCAATTTTGCCACAACAGACTATTGAAGAAACAGCAAAGGCTATTTTAGACTTCAATGGCTCAGGTTTGTCTCTTATGGAGATTAGCCACAGAAGTAAAGGTTTTCAAGCCGTAATGGATGAAACTACCGACTTGTTTAAAGAATTGTTGGATATTCCAGCCGGATATTCGGTGATTTTCCTCGGTGGTGGCGCCAGTTTACAATTCTGTATGCTTCCCTACAACTTGCTGGAGAAAAAAGCAGCTTACCTCAATACTGGAACATGGGCCAGTAAAGCAGCTAAAGAAGCTAAATTATTCGGCGAAGTAATTGAAGTGGCATCTTCCAAGCCCGACAATTACACCTACATCCCCAAGGATTACACCATCCCCTCGGATGCCGATTATTTCCATATCACAACAAACAATACCATCTTCGGTACCGAAATACATACCGACCTGAACTCTCCGGCGCCTTTGGTTGCCGATATGTCGTCCGATATTTTCTCTCGTCCGGTGGATGTGTCCAAATACGGACTTATCTACGGTGGCGCTCAGAAGAATCTGGCTCCTGCCGGTGTAACTTTCGTTATTGTTAAAGACGAATTGCTGGGCAAAGTAAATCGTCCGATACCCACTATGCTGGATTATAGAACACATATCGAAAATGGTTCGATGTTCAATACGCCTCCTGTTGTGCCTATTTATGCCGCTATGCAAACCCTCAGATGGTTGAAGGCAAAAGGCGGTGTAAGCGCCATGCAAAAAATCAATCAGGAAAAAGCCGGTATTCTGTATCAGGAAATCGACCGGAACCCGTTGTTCAGAGGCACTTGCGCTGTTGAAGACCGCTCGTTGATGAATGTATGTTTCGTTATGACAAACGAATACAAAGACTTGGAAGCCGACTTCCAGAAATTCTCTGCCGAACGTGGCATGGACGGACTGAAAGGACACCGCTCGGTAGGTGGTTTCCGTGCATCTATCTACAATGCCATGCCAATCGAAAGCGTTCAGGCTTTGATTGACTGCATGCAGGAATTTGAAAAGAAAAATAAATAAACAAATAACCCATCCGAAGTGATGGGGCTGTCTCGAAAGTATTTTTGAACGCAAATTACGCAGATTACGCGAATTATCGCAATTTATTTATTGTTGAATTTCAATTAAATAAGAAAAAGATAGAGTGGTTTATTTGCGTAAATTTGTGTAATCTGCGTAATTCGCGTTCTTTTGACACAGCCCTGTCGCTTTATAATTTTTTAGATAAACATGAAAGTATTAATAGCCACAGACAAACCTTTCGCCAAGGAAGCTGTAAATGGAATTAAAGCGGTTGTAGATCAGGCCGGATACGAATTGGTATTGCTCGAAAAATACACCGAAAAAAAGCAGTTGCTCGACGCTGTTGCCTCTGTTGATGCAGCCATTATCAGAAGTGATATTTTCGACAAGGAAGCGCTTGAAGCGGGTAAACAACTCAAAATAGTTGTACGCGCAGGCGCCGGATACGATAACATAGACCTGGACGCAGCTACTGCAAACAAAATTTGTGTGATGAACACGCCCGGACAAAATGCCAACGCCGTAGCCGAACTGGCCTTCGGATTGGCTGTTTACGCCGTGCGCAATTTCTACAACGGCACATCGGGAACCGAACTGAGCGGCAAAAAAATCGGTATTCATGCTTATGGTAACGTGGGACGCAATGTTGCCCGCATAGCCAAAGGATTCAACATGGATGTGTATGCATTCGACCCATTCCTTTCGGCAGAAGCCATCGAAAAAGAAGGCATCAAAGCCGTGAAATCGGCAGAAGAATTGTATGCTACCTGCCAATATGTATCCTTGCATATTCCGGCAACAGCCGAAACAAAAAACTCAATTAACTACGATTTGCTGAGCAAAATGCCGGCAAAGGCCCTGTTGATTAACACCGCCCGCAAAGAGGTGATAAACGAAGCCGAACTGGCCAAATTGATGACCGATCGCGCCGACTTCAAATATGTAACGGATATTCTACCGGCGAACCATGCCGAGATGGCTGAAAAATTTGAAGGAAGATACTTCTCAACACCCAAGAAAATGGGCGCTCAAACTGCCGAAGCAAACAGCAACGCAGGTATAGCCGCCGCAAAACAAATTGTCGATTTCCTCAAAAACGGAAACGAAAAATTCAGGGTAAACAAATAAACCTGTTTCTTATAGGTTCAATGTAGGGGCGAAATATCTTTCGCCCTTATTTTTTGTGGGTAAATGTTTTGTTTGTTTACATTGTCATTGCGGGCTCCGACCCGCAATCTGCCATAGTCAAACGATAATCGCGTAGGGGCGTATGGCATACGCCCCTACAATAAATCCTGCAAATCAAAAAAAATCAGCTACAATCAACGGTTCAGAGAATTGAACCCATAAAAAAACCGCCCGGAATTGAAATTCCGGACGGTTTTGTATTTAAAAAGAGGATTGTTATTTAATAATTATTTTCGCCGAATACACGTTGTTACCTACGTTTGCTTTAGCTATATACAAACCTTGCGAAAGTGTATCTAATGCATATTTATGGGCGCTTGTTGCTGTTTCTTGTGCAAAACTCTTTACCAAGCCACCGGAGATAGTGTAAATATCCAGCTTAACAGTAGCTTTGTCGGGAGTTGACAGATACAAGTCCGAACCCGATTGATAGAACGAGAAACCGTCTTTGGCCTGTTGTTTGCCAATGCTTGTTTCGGGGCCGATAACTACTTCGTCTTCTCCGGCGGCCAGCTTGTAGTAGAATGCTACGCTGAAGTTATAAAGCGGATAGGGCTGATTGTAGATAACGGTTGTGCCATCGCTGGTAGGTTCGCCGCTCTGAGTGGCTGTGGATACCCATGCTTTTTGCTCGTAGTTGAAGAATGCGCCGTAGGTGTCGCTATCCCTTACGTTACCATGACCTCTCAGGTTTTTACCCGGATAGGAAGCAGTTGCATCAACACCGGCGTATGTAATTTCTACGGCTCCTGTCAGGTCGGCGCTGGCTGTTATTATAATAGCGTCGGGGCCAACCACTTCTACGCTTGATATGGCTTGCACGGCATTGTTGTGATACAGGTTGAATCCATAATTAGGCATTTGCAACAAGGTGTAAACATCCAATTCCAACGGAGGATTGGGTACGTGGTAGGTAATTTTCAGTTGTTTGGCATTGCCTTCTACCCGTTCTACTTTTATGGGTTGAAGCGGGCTGAATGTTTCGCCCAGCACTTGAGTTTTGTAAATTACTTTACCTATCATTTCGCCGTACCATCTGTAACCATTGGCATCGAGGTGCCCGCCAACGTCAGTCATCGGATACACGGGGCCTACCATAATTACATCGTCGTTTTCGTTGGCAGCTTCCAACTGCGCCATACCTATTTCCAGTGTCCTGCCTTTGGAATACTGAACACCTGTTTGATAGGTATAGAACAGAGGGGCATTGCTTTGCTCGTATTTAGCTTTTACGTCGGCTTGCATGTGTCCTTTCAATTGCAGGAATAAGTCCTTGTATTCGTCTTTTAAAGCGGTTGGAGCGGGTGTGCTTGTACCATTGAGGCTGGTGCCGTAAGTTTGGTAGTTCCATTCGCCCTGCATAAAGATGATGGCGGGGCAGTTGATAGTGCTACCTCTTCTCAAAGCCATGCTCTTTCCTTTGCTGATGCCTGTTTCGTAATATCTGTACAGGTAATCGGCTCCCTGGTATTCTTTCGAAAGTTCTTCGATGGTTTTTCCGCTTACGCCCACCGAGCTGGCCAGAAAACGGTTTTCTTTGCCTTCAGCATCGGTAACCAAGGGTATTTTATTCCTCAAATGGTTGATGGCGCCATGCAAAGGCGATTCGGCCTGTGGGCCCGGTACGGTTGTGGCCACCAGCGGATTTATATCGTTCAGGCTGGCATTGCCGTTGTTTATCCAAATCCGGTCGCCCAGCATGTAGTTACCGGGGATGTTTGTTATTGACAACGGATCGGATTCGTGTCCGGTGGAAAGGCTTTGTCCCGAGATGATGTAATGCGTGTAATTGTGTTCCTCGCCGGTAACAATACCTGCTACTACGGTCGATTCTACGGCTCCTACGGCGCATTTATCATCCGCGAAGAGGCGGGTAGTTCCTTCCTGGTCGGTAGAGATGCCCAGGTCTTTCAGGTACTTGGCATCGCCGCCTGTTAAGGCAGGAGATTCAAAGTCCAATGGAATACATCCCCGGGATGCAATGTAGTCGGCAAATGGCCAGGCCAGGCCCGAGTTAGCGCCAAAGATATAGCCCGTAACGTTGCCATGGTTGGCAATAGAAGCGTATGGATTAGCTCCTCCCCAGTTTACATAACTGATATAGGAATTGCGAATATCGCAGGTAACGCCATCGGTTTGCGGGGCAGAAAACCACAAGTCGCCCGGATTACCGGCTGTTTGTTCGGCTGTGTTGTTTTCGATAATGGAGTTATGTATGGTTGTGAATACATCGGCGGCAACAATTCTCAAACCCGGTGCATGACCTGCATTTCCGGCAGTCCAGTTATTGACGATGGTGGAGTTGATAACATTGAACTTACTTCCGGGAGTAGCCCGGTATATCCAGATAACGCCGCTGTTTGGCGTTGTTGCTTTATTGCCATATACTGTGGTGTTGATTAATGATACATCGAAAGTGAAGCCTGCTCCCGTGTTTTCGATTTGGATACCGGGAGAATGGCTCGGCGTTTCGTTTTCGGAAAGTAGCGAATTTTCAAACTTGACAGTCAATACTACTGGTGCGGCCGATCTGTCTTCACCGGCGGTTATGCTGGCAACAGCGCCGTAGCCTAGGATTTTGTTCCGGCGGACGGTGGTATTCCTGATTATAACTTCACCGGAGGCGTTGTTAAAGCGGAATGCGCCTGCCGATGAACCTGCAACGGCAGAACAGTCGTTGTCTTCAACAATACAATTTTCGATTAATGCTTTACGAACGGTGTGTCCGTTGAAGAATACGGCATTTCCTTGTTGTATGGTATTGGCGTAGAACTTGCTGTTTCTTACTTCAAGTTCGGCATTGACCGACAAGATGGTTCCTTGTGTACCGATGCTGCCTGTGAAGTCGCAATTGTCGATAAGCGTTTTTGCGGCATTGTTCAGTATGCGCAATGAGCTGCCGCCTCCCAAGCCCGATTTCCCCAAATCTTTGAAAGTCAGGTTTTTGAATGTGATTGTTGCAGTAGCATTGCCATAACCGGCAAACTGGTCGCCAAAACGGCCTTGCTTTTTACCATCGAAGCCCGATGTGGCTTTATCGTCGCCTATAATGGAGAAGCCTGTAGCGAAAGCCCTGCTGGCAATAGGAACCACAAAGCCTTGACCATCGGCCAAAAAGCCGGATGTTTGAGTGAGGTCGATAATGCCCGATACCCGTATCACATCGCCGTCAGCCAGCAAATCGAGGGCTTTAGTGATGGATGCTAGGGCATTTTCGGCTGTCAAGCCGTCTTTGGTATCATCCCCTGTTGCCGACAGGTAAATATCTTTTGCCGACAAGGACGTTATCAGCAAGCTGAGGAACAGCATCGAATAAAATCGAATAAAATAGTTTGTTTTCATGTTGATAAAAAGTTTAAATTTTAAAAGTAAGGGCAAGGCAAGCCTTGCCCCTTTGATTATGGATTGTTTAAAGCTTCATTTTTCAAAAATTGCAGCACTTGTAGGGGCGGGTTTAAAACCCGCCCCTACGGGCTACGATTGGATTATTTAATAGCTATTTTTACAGAATAAACCTTACCGCCTACGTTTGCCTTGGCGATGTAGAGGCCTTGAGGCAAGCCGGAGGCATAAGCAGTTGCTGCACCGGCTTCAACAAGCTGAGGTGCATAGCTTTTTACCAAGCTGCCCGATATGCTGAAGATGTCGAGCTTGGCCAAGCCTTTTACCGGAGATGTGAGCAACAAAGCAGCGCCTTGTTGTGTAAGCGACAATTCTTCGGCGGCGGCTACTGTTACTTCTTTCACGTCAACAGTTGTATAATCGAGTTCTACGGCTCCAACGGCACATTTTCCGCCCACAAAATTACGGGTGAAACCCAATTGGTCGGTAGAGATACCTAAAGCTTGGAGGTATGTTGCATCGCCAGCGGTTAAACCCGGTGCACCAGCTTCCAGCGGAATAGCGCCGTATGTGGCAATAGCGGTTGCTCCCGGGATGGGTAAACCAGGGCCATTAGTAGCAATATCTGCCGAATAATTGAGAACATTGTTGTACGAAAGTTGGTTTGCGGTGTATTGTCCTCCCAAAATGCGACCGATATACGAATTACGGATTTCGCTATCTGTAGCAATTTCATCTTGTGGTATAGTGAAGTAAACGTCCGAATTCAGATTGGTGTCGCCTGCAGTACCGGTATTTCCCTGTATAATGGAATTGTAGATGCGTATCTTAGTGTTTATACTGGCGCTCATGAGATCCCCTGCAGCTCCGTTAAAACGTAATCCTGCGCCTTGTCCTACTGCTCCGTTAACCTCATTTTCGACAACAGTAGAGTTGATTAAATTAAACTCGCTACCCGGACAGGTACTCCGAATCCATAAAGCGCCAACACCGTTTCCGGGATGGATGTTTTTATAAACAGTACTGTTAATGATAGACAATACAGTTGGACGAGAGCCATCGGTATTGCCGTCGCTACTCAGGCGAAGAGCTGAAGCATGACCGTTAGTGGGGCATTGATTCCCTGTAATCAAAGAGCTTTTTATTGTAAATACGGTTGGATTTCCGCTTCCTCCGTTTCCTCCATTGAAAATATCAAAGGCTGCTCCCCAGCCACCGTTTGTATGATTTTTAACAGTGCAATTTTCTACGATTATTTCGCCGGTAGCGTTGTAGGTAGCAATAGCGCCGCCACCGCCCGGCGCTTCATTGGCCGATATGGTACTGTTTTTGATGGTGAATTTCCCGTTTGTTCCATAAAAGCGGATGGCGCCACCCGTATTTGCAGAATTTTCTTCAATGACACAACTATCCACTACAATATTTCCTGTACTGTTCTGAACATGGATAGCTCCACCATAAGCGCCTGTTGTTTTTATTTTATTCCCTTTGATAAGGGTGTTCTTTATTGTTACGTTATCAATGGCGGAAGCATTAAATTTGAAAGCTCCACTTGTTCCTACCGTACTGGCATCATTATTTATAACGGTGCAACCATCTACTGTAACAGAACAATCATCACCTAGCAGTCCACCGCCAAAGAATATAGCGCTACCTTCTGTTATTACATTACCCGAAAATTCAGTATCTATCACTTCGACCCTGCTTCTATATAAATTTAAAGTACCCTGAGTTCCTAAACAACCCGTAAAAACGCAGTTGTTTATAATTATATTACTACTTATATTGTAGTTATTTACAATGCGTATAGCGCTACCCCCCGGTATAGTTGATGTTCCTAAATTTTTGAAAGTCAGGTTCTTGAATGTAACAGTCTGGGGTATCCCGGCCCATTCCTTTCCGAAACGAGCTGCATTTTTACCATCGAAACCGGAAGTAGCCTTGTCGTCTCCAACGAAACTAAACTTGGAGTTATTGTAGGTGTTCACCGGAAAAAGGAAACCATTCAGTTTGTCGTTTGCCACAGTAGTAGAAGCAAGGTAGTACGGGTCTTGAGTAAGATCAATAATCCCACTAATATGAACAACATCACCGGTTCCATTGGTCATTACTGGTGTTATTCCTAAAGCAGAATTTCCAAGCACTCTCGACATAGAGGCAACTGGGGTTGAGGGTGTCAAGCCATCGTTGTCATCATCACCTGTTGCCGACAGGTAAATATCCTTCGCGGACAGCGAAGTAACCAATAAAGAAAAGAAAAGAATTGAAGCAATTCTCGAAAAGTAATTCATTTTCATGGTGTGTTAGGTTTTAAATTAATAAAGAATTAAATGATGCTACAAAGGAAGGCGGCCATGCTTAAAAATTCGGCTGGTTTTAGATTAATTTCAAATTAAAAACATATTAAATTATTACTTTGTGTAAGTTTTAACATAATAAATAAGAGGAAAGAGGGTTTGTGTGAAGCAGGATTTTGAATATGATTTTGTTGATTGTGAATAATGTAGGGGCGCGATTAATCGCGCCCTTATTTTGCATACGAATGTATTCCACGTATTTGTAGGGGCGAAATATCTTTCGCCCGTTGCCGCGAACGGATTTCGTAGGGGCGAAATATTTTTCGCCCGCTGCCGCTAAGCAATAGCATAGAGCAACGCCCTATGTAACAGCAATATAGCGGCCAATCCCTGAAGGGGCGCAAGCAATAATTGTCCTTAGAATGCATGTTCGCGGCAGCGGGCGTATGCCATACGCCCCTACGAAATACGCTAAACAAAATAGCGACTGTAATTGTTAGCTTGATATATAACTTATTAAGAATATGGCAAGAAATTTTAAAGAAGCGATTGCGCATCGCCGGTCATACTATTCCATCCGTAATTCATCGCCTGTTTCCGACTGTGAAATTGAGGAAATAATGAAGACAGCCTTGAAAAATGTGCCGTCGGCATTCAACTCGCAATCGACAAGGATTGTGTTGCTGCTGGCCAAAAATCACACGAAGCTGTGGGATATAACAAAAGAAACGTTGCAGAAAATCGTTCCCGCCGAGGCATTTCCGGCAACAGAAGCAAAAATCAATCATTCTTTTGCATCAGGATACGGAACGGTGTTATTTTTCGAGGACAAAGACGTAACCGAAAACCTGCAGAAGAATTTCCCGCTTTACAGTCAGAATTTCCCTGTTTGGGCGCAACAAACATCGGCCATGCACCAATTTGCCGTTTGGACCATGCTGGAAGATGCCGGTTTCGGCGCTTCCCTGCAACACTACAACCCCTTAATAGACGAAGAGGTGATTAAAACATGGAAGCTCAATCCAAGATGGGAACTGATAGCACAAATGCCCTTCGGCGTTCCGGTAGAAGAACCGCAGGGAAAAAAATACCAGCCGCTGGAAGACAGGCTTATTGTTTATTGATTGGTTGGTTTCAAAGTTTCAGGTTCAAAGTTCAAGGTTTTGCCGTTAGGTTTAGGCTGAAAGCCTTTCGGTAAAGTTGCTGATATGAGCAGGAGATTCCTCCCTTTGGTCGGAATGACGGTCTCCTTTTTGGGGAGAGGGGATGAGGAAGCGGCGGCGAAGCCGCCGTTTCCTCATCCCTTAAACCACTAACAGGCGAGCCATTCCGACCAAAGGGAGGAATCTCATTCGTAACAGTAATACTAAAATTTTTCATGCGTTTGCCTTGGGCAACGCCCAGCCGTGTTCGGAAGATTGTAATTGATTGTTTTTAGTACATGACAAAAAAATAGTCAGTTGGCTTGAAAAGCCTGATTTTCATAACCGCAGGTCAAAACGAAGTGGCGACCTGCGGTCGGTTGGCGAATAGGACCTGTTGCCTGAAAGGCAAGACTGCTATGTCCTAGTTCTGTCTTTCAGACAGTATTTGTTCCTTATTTCATAACCCTAAGCTGCGCTCCGCTTGCATGGGGTTATGAAAATTTTGCCTTTCAGGCAGGCTTACGCCCTTTCAGGGCTTAATTAACCGATTCACACCTACATAGGGCGTTGCCCTATGCTAATGCTTAAAGGCTTTCAGCCTTAACCCGACGGCAAAACCTTGAACCTGAAACCTTGAACCTGAAACTTTGAAACTTCAAACCCTCAACCCATCAAGCAATTTCACATAATACTCGATGGCCTCGCGGATTTCGCTTAACAAAATGTATTCGTCGGCTGTGTGGGAACGGGCCGAATCGCCCGGACCTATCTTCACCGAGGGGAACGGCATTAATGCCTGATCGGACAAGGTGGGCGACCCAAATGCTTTCCGGCCTGTTATAAGCGCCCGCTGCACAAGGGGGTTTTCGAGGGGTATTCCCGAAGAATTGAGGCGAAACGAGCGTGGTTTTACCACCGAGGCGGTGTGTTTATCAATTATGGCAAACAATTCTTCGTTTGTATAACACTCGTTACTGCGCACATCGACAACAAACCTGCATTCGTCGGGAATGACATTGTGTTGCGTTCCGGCGTTAATCATTGTAACGGTCATCTTCACCGGCCCCAGTAATCCGGTAAAATTGGGGAATTGGTAGCTGTTGAACCATTCGATGTCTTTTATGGCTTTGTAAATGGCATTTTCGCCTTCGTTGCGCGCCGCATGTCCCGACCTGCCTTGAGCAATGCAATCAAGTACCATTAATCCTTTTTCGGCAATGGCCGGATTCATCCCCGTAGGTTCTCCTACAATAGCAAACCGAGGGACAGGTATTTCGTTCAGGACAGATTCCAGTCCGTTTTTACCGGAAACCTCTTCTTCGCACGAAGCCAGAAAGACCAGGTTGTAATACTGCTTTTTCGCAATTAAAACCAAGAAAGCCTGCAACAGCGAGGCAACACTTGCTCCGGCATCGTTACTCCCCAGCCCATACAGCCGATCATCCTCAACCGAAGGGTCGAAAGGCTCTCTTGTCCAGCCCGAAACAGGCTTCACGGTGTCGATATGCGAATTCAGCAGGATAGTTGGCTTTTCCGAATCGAAACCGGGAGATATAGTCCACACATTATTTCCCTTTCTCTGCGGTTTCAGACCGTTTTTTTCGATGTAACTTTCTATCAATCCGGCAACAGTATCTTCTTCCCTGCTAAACGAAGGAATACGAATCATTGATTTCAACAAATCGACAGCTTCGTAATAGGTGGCGCTTATATCAGTACTCATAATAAAAACTTCAAGAATTATGCAAATGTAATAAAAAGGCCTGCGACTTTAAATTGTTTGCGCATAAAATTCAGGGCAAACGCATGAAAAATTTTACTGCTTATGCCTTTCGGTAAAATTACTGATATGAGCATGAGATTCCTCCCTTTGGTCGGAATGACGGTCTCCTTTTGGGGAGATGAGATGAGGAAGCGGTGGCTTTGCCACCGCTTCCTCATCCCTTAAACCACTAACAGGCGAGTCATTCCGACCAAAGGGAGGAATCTCATGCGTAATAGCGCTAGTAAAAATTCTCATGCGTTTGCCCTGGCATAAAATTGATACAGCGTAAAAAAATTGCCCTGATTGCGATTTATTTGGCCTATTCTTCGTTAAAAGCGAAAAAAGAAGCCCTCTAAAACTTATTTAACAGGAATATTTCCCGAAATATCTCTGTTAAATAAATTATTTGTGCTATTTTTGCGGCACGAAATGACTCCGTAGCTCAGCTGGTAGAGCAATTGACTCTTAATCAATGGGTCGAGGGTTCGAGCCCCTCCGGGGTTACAGATTAAATTTTTTTTCGTGGAAAAAGGACGCCTGAATGGGTGTCCTTTTTTTGTTATAATGTGCGATGCGACCGGGTTGGTTCAATCAAATGATTATAACGCAATAACGGCAAAATCGGGTAAAAACAACAGAGGCAACCAAATTGGCTGCCTCCGCATTTATTATTAACTCTCTAAAAAAAGTCTTATTCCGATACTACTTCAAAAGGAATTTCAACGGATACTTCTTTGTGTAGTTTTACGAGCGCCTTGTAGCTTCCTACTTCTTTAACGGCTTCTTTAATGATGATGGTTTTTCTGTCAACATTGTAGCCTTGTTTTTCGAGAGCTTCAGCTATTTGGATATTCGTTACCGAACCAAATATTGTTCCTGTCGAACTGGTTTTTGCGCCAACTACAAGCGATACGCCGTTCAGTTTTGCAGCAAGAGCTTCGGCATCTTTTTTGATTTTCTCCAATTTATGAGCGCGTTGTCTCAAATTTTCCGCCAATACTTTTTTAGCGGAATCGGTTGCTATAATCGCTTTCCCCTGGGGAATAAGATAATTCCGTCCATAACCGTCTTTGACTGTTATCACATCATCTTTGTAACCCAAGTTCGCAACATCTTCTTTCAATATAATTTGCATATTTTATCCTCCTTGGTTTTTAAATTATTTCATTAAGTCAGTTACGTAAGGAAGCAACGCTAAATGGCGCGCTCTTTTTACGGCTTGTGCAACACGACGTTGGAATTTCAATGATGTTCCGGTGATGCGGCGGGGCAAAATCTTACCTTGCTCATTCAAGAACTTCTTCAAAAACTCAGGATCTTTATAGTCAATATACTTTATGCCGCTCTTTTTAAACCGGCAATACTTTTTCTTTTTTACATCCACCGAAGGCGGAGTCAAATATCTGATTTCTGATTGTTGTGCCATAGCTTAATTCTCCTTTACTTCTTCTTTTTTGGTTGATGACTTAAGATTTCTTCTCTTTTCAGCATACAAGAGTGCATACTTGTCCTGACGGAATGTCAAGAAACGGATAACTCGCTCATCGCGGCGGAAGTTAAGTTCCAATTTAGCAATGACAGTAGGATTGGCGTTAAACTCAACGAATGCGTAAAACCCGGTTGACTTCTTCTGGATTGGATAAGCCAATTTCCGAAGACCCCATAGTTCCTCATTCACAATTTCAGCGCCCTCGGCTGTCAGAATGCCTTTGAACTTTTCTACCGCTTCCTTCATCTGAACATCAGATAAAACGGGAGTTAAAATGAAAACGGTTTCGTAGTTATTCATATAACAAACAATTAATAATTAATAATTAAACGATTGAGGGCGCAAAGGTAATGTTTTTTGTTTTAAAAAGAAATATTATGGGAAAGAAATTAATGGGAATCGCATGAAAAATGGTTCACCGATAACACCCCGTGTTTAGTCCCGCATGGGACTACACCAGTTTTGCAGGTGAAACAGGAGTGATGCCAATACCCGGAAGGTCATTCAGTATGGGTTTCCCTTTTTCTATTTTCACACCGGCGTAACAATCATTTTTAATCAGCAAGGCGCCGTCTAAATCGGCCAATCCGGCCAAGGGAGATAATTGTGCGGCGGCAGAAATGGCGCAAGAGGTTTCGGTCATGCAACCAATCATCGTTTTAAAGCCAAGAGCAGGAGCAAGGTCCATCATTCTTTTGGCTTCGGCCATACCGGTACATTTCATCAATTTGATATTAACTCCCGAAAAAGCGCCTTTTATCCGGTGTAAATCGGCATATCGCTGAACCGATTCATCGGCATAAACGGGCAGGGGGCTTTTTTCGGTCAGCCAGGCCTGATCGTCCAGATTGTGCTTATCCATCGGCTGTTCAATCAGTACAACACCTTTCTCTTTGAGCCAATAAATTTTGTCCAAAGCCTCTACTCTATCCGTCCAACTTTGATTGGCATCTATCGCCAGCGGAAGATTTGTTACCTCGCGAATGGTATTTATAATCGCTTTATCGGTTTTGCCGTCCAGTTTTATTTTCAGGATGTTGAATTGGGTGGCTGCTTCCTGTGTTTTTGCCTTCAGAACATCCTCCGTATCTATCCCTATCGTGAAGGTGGTATCAGGCGTATGGGTTTTGTCCAGCTCCCAAATCGAATGCCAGGATTTATTCAGCAATTTGCCGGTTAAATCGTGGAGAGCAATATCAACGGCAGCCTTTGCGGCGGTGTTCCCCTCTCCCACTCCATCGACATAATTGAGTATTTCGTCCATTTTCAACGGATCGGTAAATTGCGCTAAATCCAGCTTGTTCAAAAACGAAATCACACGCTCTTGCGTTTCGCCCAAATATTGCGGTAACGAGGCTTCGCCATAGCCAACCAAGCCCTTGTATTCCAGTTGGGTTAATACAACAGGCGTAGAGGTTCTGGAATAAGTGGCTATGGTAAAGGGATGTTTAAGCAGCAAATTATACGGAGAAAACGACAGTTTTAGTTTATCCATGCAGCGATTTCCTCGTCCGACAATATTTTTTCTATTGCAACTTCCGCCGCCAGATTCTTAAACGTCCGTTGAATCTGTATGCTCCGCTGATAAGAGGGCAATCCCAATAAAATAACCCGGTAACCGTTCACCACCGGAATGTCGGCGGGAATACCTTCGCCCCAAATCCAGGAATCGGAATAATCTTTGGCTTTGTCCACCACCAGTTTTTTGTTGCCAATAAGTTCTTTCCATCCGTGTTTTTGCAGCAAGGAAGAAGTGTACATATTCCATTTTCCAACAATTGCCTGCCCGCTCGATTGAGGGCCTGAACCATTTATAACCGACAGAAAATCGGCAGAAATGGCGATTTTATCGTTTAATTCGGGCATACCCATCAACAGGAGTTGCAGCTGAAAATTATCCACTACGCCACTCATTGATGCGGTAAAACCTTTTTTAGTATCCAGGTCAATGACAACAATCTTTTCATCAAACAACACTTTAAACAGCGTGTTGAACCAATAGCATCCCTGATTGTATTCCGAGAGCTGCGCTACTTTTTCCGCCAGTTGACTTTTTCCCATAAAAAAGGCCTTTCTACCGGCAGAAAACAACGAAATTCCACAGGGGAAGAATTTATCCAGGGCATCAATTGCCTCAATTTCGGCGGGATTAATGTCCATCCTTTCTTCCCAAACAGTTTGATAGGCCTCGTTCAATTTTTCATCCCGTTCTTCATCCGATTCATCAATCCCTTCAATTTCATCAAAGTAACGCGTATAAAACGGCTGCGACACCTCAATCAAATGGCTATAAAATTCGATGAAATCATCAACAATCGCCTCTCCAGGGTAGCCCAGTTCCACCAAATAACCACAGATACCGGCAGCCATCGAAGCCCGGTCGGGATTGGGCAGTTTAACCAGGCTGAATATCGACTTCAGCGCATGGCCGAAATCCAGGTCCGAAGAATCGGGTATCAGTTCATAAATAGACCTTAACGATGAGTTTATTTCATCTTTCATTGACGAATCATCGCCCATTACATCGACAAATTTACATACGGCTTCTTGTAAGTTCATTGTATTTAATTTAAAGCCCCTCCAACCTCCCCTACGGGGAGGTTGGAGGGGCTGTTGTTGTTTCTATCTACCAAAAAATTTAGTAAAAAACAGCAGTTGATAATCTATTGCGTTTTTCCAGTAATTGCCATCGTGCCGACCCGGGCGCACAATGTAATCGTGCTGAATATTATTCAACAGCATTTTGCGATGCAGATTTTCGTTTACTTCATAAAAGAAATCGTCAGTTCCGCAATCGAAAATAATGCTCAGCGTCCCCGGTTCAATTTTATGCAGCTGTTCAATAACAGTATATTTGTCCCAATTTTCCGGGTAATCTTTGTAGCTGCCCAACTGTTTTTTCATGTCCCAATTGTTGGGGAAAGGGCGAATATCCACGCCGCCGCTCATCGACCCGCAAGCGCCAAAAATATCGGGGTGATTGATGCCCAACCACAATCCGCCGTGGCCACCCATGCTTAATCCGGTAATAGCCCTGCCTTTATTCGATTTCACCGTATTATAGTTGGCATCCATGTAGCCAACCAGTTCCTTACTCACATAGGTATCAAACTGAGAAGCGGGATTGACGGGGCTGTCCCAATACCAACCGTTTTTTCCATCGGGACAAACAATTATTACATCGAATTTACTCGCTTCCACCGGCAAATCACGTCTCATGCCAATCCACGAATCGTGCTTTCCGCCATAACCGTGAAGCAGGTACAACACTGGATAAGGCTTTGGGCTATCCTTGCTGTAATTCTTCGGTAAAATCAGTACATTTTTAATTTCTTTTCCCATTTTATTGCTAAAAACAGCAATCGTGTCCACCGTTTGGCAATAGATGCCGGTGAACGAAAAAATAAAAACGAATAAAACTAAATTTCTTAAGCTTGTTTTCATTGGTAATATGTATTTAAAATTTAACTTCTTCCTTTTCTTGAAAACGACCTTTTCACCCACTTTGGCGCCAACACAGCCCCGATGAAAAGGTAATTATAATAGCTGACCAAGCGCCACAGGAATATTATAACCGAAGCAAGTCCAGCTACTGGAATCAGCACGCTCAGGTATTTCTGAAAAATAAGTTCAGTCAGTCCGCTTCCACCGGGAGTTACACTGATAATCATCAACACCCACATCACAAATTGGCGGGCAAAGACCAAAAAATGGTCTTCGACTGCGAAAAATGCCATGAACAGGGCATTTACAACCAAATAGCGGGAACACCACGACAAAATGGTGGCCAGAATAAGTGGCGCCCAATAGCCAAAGCCTTTCCCTTTGATTTCGCCCGAACTTAAAACAATATCATCCCCGGCCTTTGCAGCAGCAGCTTGCCATTTGCGGAGAAACGGCAACCTGAATACCGAAGTCAGCAACCATTTTATAGCCTGTGGTTTAAAAAACAAACCAACAATCAGGCACGCACAAAGAACGAGCTTTACCACATAAGCCACGATGAAAAGGGTTAATATGCTCGTTTCCAAAGCCGAAATGCTGGAAAATAAATCACCGGAAGGGATAAACAACAGCAAGAAAGGAAATGTTACAACAAAGAACATTTCGTCGAGTAAAAGGGTAATAAAAACCATTGTTGTGCTCTTCCCCACCGAAATATTTTCTTTCGCCAGAAAAAGTACCGCCAAACTCGACCCACCCACCGAAGAAGGAGTAATAGCCGAACCAAACTCGGCAAGCAAGGTAATTTTTACGCACTGTTTCCAGCTAAGTAATTTTTCGGTCAGATAACGGTAGCGGATGGTAAAACCCAAGTCGCGACCAACCATCAGCAACAAGGCAATGATAAACCAGAAGAGCATGTGCCACGAAAGAGATAGCTGCTTCAGGTTCTCCAAGCCGCCGGTTTCGGGTTGCGACAACTCTTTCCACAGCATGTAGAAGATAACCCCCATGCCAAGGATGGTGGGAAGAATGATTTTCCAAATGCTGAAACTTTTGGGTTGGCTACTCATTTAGGTTCATATTTTAGGCAAAAGTAAAAGATTCTGTCAAATGAGCAAAGCTATTCAGGGCAAACGTATAAAAAATTTCAGCGCCACTATTCCGAATGAGATTCCTCCCTTTGGTCGGAATGACTCGCCCATTGGTGGTTTAAAGGAGGAGGAAGTGGCGGCTTCGCCGCCACTTCCTCCTCTTTCCCTCTCCCCAAAAAGAAACCGTCATTCCGACCAAAGGGAGGAATCTCCTGCTCATATCAGCAACTTTACCGAAGGCATAAGCAGTAAATTTTTTCACGCGTTTACCCTACAAAGCTATTATGCTCTGCCCATCTGCGATAAAGTTTATTTTGCGGCGCTGGTAAAAAGGCGGTTCCATCTCACTTTTCCGCTAAACCAACCCTTATCTTTATTCAACGACAGCCAAATAAACAAGGGTTTTCCTACCACATGATCTTCCGGCACAAAACCCCATACGCGCGAATCGGCGGAGTTGTCGCGGTTATCGCCCATCATAAAATAGTAGTCGTATTCAAACGTGTATGAACCGGCTATTTTTCCGTTGATATAAACCTTTCCATCGCGATAATCGAAATCGTTATGCTCGTAATTTTTTATACAGCGACTGTACGCAGCAACCTTGTAATCGACATTCGTATCAAATTTAATTGTTTCTCCCCGCTTCGGAATCCACAGCGGTGGAAAATCGCCTCTTTCCACGTGCTGGTCGTAGCCAACCGGATAAACATCCTGCCGGTTATTGAGATTAGAAATACGTGCAAGCGCCTTATGAAAACTGTTCTGATTTTTTACGGCCAAAACAAAGGGTTTCTTCTTTAACTGATCCACCATTGCGTTCGTCATAAAAACCGTCTCATAAATAAGTCCGTTTTTGCCATTGTTCCAGCCTAAGCCCAGTTGTGCCGTAACGGCGCTATCGGCAGTATAGGAGTCATACCCAACATACGACTGATCATCCTTCGTAATGCCCAACTCATCGAATACAACCGGCGAAATCACCGTACCATCGGTTTGAACGGTATAGGAACGTTGAACATTTTCGGGTTCGGCGATTAGCTTCCCATTGATGAACACACTATCGTTGCGCATCGAAATGATTTCCCCCGGAAGTCCGATACAGCGTTTTACATAATTTTCGCGCCTGTCCACCGGACGATATACAATGTCGCCATACCTTTCCTTATTTCCCCAAACACCGGCTCTTCCCAGCGGATTTTCGACACAGAGCGAATAATAATCCCGTTCCTGCACTTTGAGAGCAACCGTATCTCCGGCCGGAAAATTAAAGACAACAATATTGTTTCGTTCCACCGACCCGGTTCCCGTAAAGCGTTTGTAGGCCAACTGGGGCTTTTCCAAAAAAGACTTCAGGTCGAAAAAAGGAAAGGTGTGCTGCACCAACGGAAACGAGAAAGGAGTCATCGGCGAACGAGCGCCATAACTCACTTTGCTGACGCACAAAAAATCGCCCACCAAAAGCGATTTCTCGAGGGACGAAGACGGTATCTGATAATTCTGAAAGAAGAATGTATTGATGAAGTAAACCGCCACCAGCGCAAACAGAATGGCATCCACCCACTCTACCACCGGATTTTTTATTTTTTTCCAGCCTCCCCAAGGGACATACCGGGTTATATATGAATCAAAAAACAATGCAATCAGCAGCAGTACAGGATAATACCCCGTCCAGGCGACAAAAAGGATACACAGTATATCCATCGCCGCCATTTTGATCCATTGTTTTTTTGTTGCTTTTACTATTCTTGCTCGAATATCTATTCCCATATCAAACGCTATCTATAAATTAAAAATTAAGCATATCATTCATCCCAAGAAAGCCCTTTTTACCAAAAACAAATTCGGCAGCCAACACAGCGCCCAGGGCAAAACCCTGCCGGCTTTTTGCATCGTGCTTAATGCTGATTGTATCCACCGGCGATTCATACACTATTTCGTGAATGCCCGGCACTTCCCCCTCCCTGATGCAATGAATGGCCAAATCCGACTTCGTATTCTCAACCTCCAGACTCCAACGGGTTTTTGCAGGGTTCTCGGCAATAATGGCTTCGGCCAAGGTAATGGCTGTTCCACTGGGCGCATCAAGTTTATGAATGTGATGGGTTTCCTCCATTTTCACGTTGTAGTCGGGGAAGTTGCTCATTATCTTCGCCAAGTATTTGTTCAGGGCAAAAAAGATATTCACCCCCAGACTAAAGTTTGAGGCATAAAAGAACGTTTGACCCTCTTTTTCGCAAGCAGCCTTTACCACCTCTACCCTATTGAGCCAGCCTGTCGTTCCCGACACAACCGGAATATTGGCGGCAAAACATTTTTCATAGTTGTTCAGGGCGGTGGCGGGAGTTGTGAACTCAATAGCCACATCGGCCGTTTTAAACGCATCGGAATCCAAGTCCTGTGTGTTGTTAACATCAATAACCGCAACAATGGAATGTCCGCGGCCTTTGGCAATTTTTTCTATTTCCTTGCCCATTTTACCATAGCCAATAAGCGCTATTTTCATATCAATGAATAATTTTAAACGAATGTATATACAAAATTTGAAGTAGTTTCATCAATTCCTTTCCCCGAGCCTGTCATTGCGGGCCTGACCCGCAATCTCCCAACAATCTTAGGAATTGCCCCCAAGAGACTGAAATCGCCCAAAAAGACAAAATTCAACTTACTTGTCTTTCTTGTTTGTTTTATATAAATCAATTAATTCCCCCAGGGTAATTTTTAAAGAGTACATGGTTTCAAAGAATTCGGGAACCTGCTCTTTGTAAAAAGAATTACGCATCAATTCCATGGAATTGTTGTAAGAGTCTTTTGTCAGGAATAATCCGACACCCCGTTTCGACATCAGGATGTCTCTGGCTTGCAAGAATTCCAGCGACCTCATCAAAGTATTGTGATTGACGCTCAGACTTTTCGCCAAGTCTTTAATTGTAGGGATCTTAGTCGCTTCGTTCCATTCCTTTGAAACAATTCTCTGTGCAATTATATCCACAATCTGAATATAAATAGGTTTGTTCTTATGAAATTCCATTTTTACAAGTTTATTTAATTCTTTATTTTGCGTGTATGATTTTTCATTCAAAAGTAATATTAGTATTCTATATAAACATAATAATAACAGAATTTAACTATATGAAAAATTAATCAGAACAAGTAATCCGAAAGCACATTTCAAAGCAGAGAAAACAGCCCCTGATCCGTAAAATATATCCAACTAACCGCATACAATATAGATGCGATACAGGAGGAATAACAAGATATTATATTTATCTATGATACTATTACAATAAATATTTTTTAATTTTTTATTCAGTCAACTATACTATATTAAATTACTATTAAAGAACTAGTTGAATATTAATCGTATCTATAACACCATAATTAGTAATAATATTTAACTTTTTGATGAAAGAAAACAAACAGGAAAATTGAAAAAGAAAATAGACCGGTTAATTCGGTGAAAATAAAGATTATTATATACTAATATAATTATAGAAAATGCATCAAGCGGACGGAAAAAATTATTACTCAAAAAGACAGGGAAAAAACCGGCGAAGAAGAGAAGAAGAACAGCCCAATTTTGTTAATAAATATCTAAATTCCATTACGAGTAAATCTCCTATTGAGAGTAAAAACAGGGCAGGGCAAACCTCAGTCGTGTTCGGAAGATTGTAATTATTTGTTATACAAATATAAAGCTGCGTGTTATTAGCGCCATTCCGTAGGAATGATTCGCCCGGTAGAAAAATCAGGCTTAACAGGGTCGGCATTCCGAATGGAATGCGCCCTCGTTAGATTACTTCTATGCTACCGAGCGATGCAATCCTAACGGATTGCAGCATCTTAAACAATTATATCATAGAAATTTACAAGCTTCCGAACACAACTGGGCGTTGCCATAAGCTAATGCTTAAGCTCTTTCAGAGCAAATTTATTTTTTAAACCGAAGGCTATAATTTCAAACCACGCGAACGTTGTTTCATATTAAAGTCCTTCGGACTTTCTTCCAAGATCTGCCTTGCAAAACAGGGGAAGCGAATGGCAATTAAAGCTTAAAAGCGAAAACTAAAGCAAAATTATTTCAAGAATCATTACCTTTGTAGTTGTAATAATTAATTTCCAAAATAAGCTGAATGAAATTCGAGTATGATGTAATTGTTGTTGGAGCAGGACACGCCGGATGCGAAGCCGCAAGCGCAGCAGCCAATCTGGGCTCAAAAACCTTGCTGGTAACAATGGATATGAATAAAATTGCGCAGATGAGTTGCAATCCGGCAGTCGGAGGTATCGCAAAGGGTCAGATTGTTAGAGAAATCGACGCATTGGGAGGCCAAATGGGAATCGTAACGGATAAAACAGCCATACAGTTCAGAATGCTGAATAAATCCAAAGGGCCTGCCATGTGGAGCCCTCGCGCCCAAAGCGACCGGATGAAGTTCAGTATAAAGTGGCGCGAAATACTCGAAAATACCGAAAACCTGTTCATCTGGCAAGACGCTGTAACCAGCCTCCTCTTCCACAATAATACCGTTGAAGGTGTAAAGACGGCCTTAGGTGTTGAATTTCGGGCAAAATCGGTGGTGTTGACAAACGGCACATTCCTGAATGGGCTGATACACATGGGCAAAATTCAGCTAAACGGTGGGCGGATAGCCGAACCCGAATCGAGGGGAATTACCGAACAATTGGCCGGATTTGGAATAAAAACCGACAGAATGAAAACCGGTACACCCGTAAGAATTGACGGAAGAAGCGTTGATTTTTCGCTGATGACAGAGCAAAAAGGAGAGCAAGACTTTCATAAGTTCTCGTACCTGAATTTTCCGGCAAAAACGCTCAATCAGTTGAGTTGCTGGATTTGCAATACAAGTGAAGAAGTTCACCAACGGCTACGTGATGGATTGTCCGATTCGCCCCTTTACAACGGACAAATTAAAAGTATAGGTCCGCGTTATTGCCCCAGTATAGAAACCAAAATAGTAACATTTGCCGACAAAACATCCCATCAATTATTTCTGGAACCCGAAGGAGAGAACACGCAGGAATACTATTTGAACGGATTTTCGTCCTCTTTACCGCTGAATATACAGATAGAAGCCTTGCAAAAAATCCCTGCTTTCCGCAATCTTCACATCTATCGCCCGGGCTACGCCATAGAATATGACTTCTTCGACCCAACGCAACTGAAACACAGCTTGGAATCGAAATATATAGCGAACCTGTTTTTTGCCGGTCAAATCAACGGGACAACCGGTTATGAAGAAGCCGCCGGACAAGGGTTGATGGCAGGCATCAATGCCCATATAAAAGCGCAGGGAGGCGATGAATTTATTCTGAAAAGAGATGAAGCATATATAGGCGTATTAATCGACGATTTGGTAACAAAAGGAGTAGATGAGCCGTACCGGATGTTCACCTCTCGCGCCGAATACAGAATACTTCTCCGGCAAGATGATGCGGATATGCGCTTAACCGAAAAGAGTTTTAATATTGGTTTGGCTAAGAGAGACAGGATTGATTTGCTGAAAGAAAAAAGAGAAGAAATCGACCGGTTAATCGAATTTATATCCAATTATTCGATAAAACCGGAAGCTGTGAACACTGCATTAGAATTGTTAGGCACCAGTTCGCTGAAGCATGGAATGAAATTGAAAGACTTAATTATGCGTCCTCAGATTACAATAGAAAACATTTGCGAATATATTCCCGACTTTAAAGCGGAGCTGGATAAGATTCCGAATCGCAAAGAAGAAATCATGGAAGCTTGTGAAATCAAGCTAAAATACGATGGATACATAAAAAGAGAAGAAATTATTGCAGAAAAAATAAACAGGCTCGAAAATATTCGGATAAAAGACCGGTTTGATTACGATAATATATTATCTTTATCAACGGAAGCCCGACAGAAACTAAAAAAGATTAATCCCGAAACAATAGCCCAAGCTAGCCGGATTCCGGGAATTTCACCCAACGATGTGTCTATCCTGTTAGTTTTGTTAGGAAGATAAATCCGGTGTGTTCCACGTGGAACAATCGAAAATAAAAAATATAAATCGCTTAAAATAACCCATTTAAAATAGCAAAAAAAACGATGAAATCAGAAAAATTAAAAAACTCAATCCGTAACGTCCCCAACTTTCCAATACCGGGAATTCAATTCAAGGACGTAACAACGCTATTCAAAGAAGCGGAAAATTTGAAAGAACTTACCCGCGAATTGGCAAAGAAATACGAAGACAAAGGAATAACAAAAGTTGTCGGCATCGAATCCAGAGGATTTATAATGGGCCCGATAATGGCGCTAAAACTCGGCGCCGGATTTGTGCCTATCCGAAAACCGGGTAAACTCCCTGCCGAAACAATCGAAGAAAGCTATACAAAAGAATATGGCATCGACACCATTCAAATTCACAAAGACGCCTTAAATTCCGATGACATTGTATTACTTCACGACGATTTACTGGCGACAGGTGGAACAATGTTGGCCGCTTACAAACTCGTAAAGAAAATGGGAGTAAAAAAAGTGTATATCAACTTCATCATAGAGCTGGGAGATTTACAAGGCCGGGAAGTATTTCCCAAAGAAGTGGATGTGGATGCATTAATTAAATTTGATTGATGATTCTTTGCCGCATATCTCGCTCTGGGTGAGTTATGTATAAGATTTATACAGGCTCAACTTATTAGGTGTTCCACGTGGAACAATCAAAATATAAAATATAAATCGTTTAAAATAACTCATTTATAAACAACAAAGGAACAAGAAAATTGAATGCTGGATTATCTAAAAAATATCATACAGAATATCCCTGAGAAGCCCGGGTGCTATCAGTACCTTGACGATAAAGGTGTAATCATCTATATCGGGAAAGCCAAGAACCTGAAGAAAAGAGTATCTTCATACTTTACGCAAAAGCATGATAGTCCGAAAACACGGATATTAATAAGCAAAATCCGGGACATTAAATACATCATTGTAGATTCGGAGGAAGATTCGTTTTTATTAGAAAACAACCTGATAAAAGAATATCAGCCACGCTACAACGTTATGCTGAAAGATGATAAATCCTACAAATCCATCGTTATCCGAAACGAGTATTTTCCACGCATCTATTCAACACGAAAAAAAATAAAAGACGGCTCACAGTATTTTGGCCCATACACATCCGAACTGAGCATAAGAACCCTACTGGAAGTCATTCAGAAGTTATACCCCCTGAGGACTTGCCATCTTCAGCTTACACCCGAAAATATTGCTCAAAATAAATTTAAAGTGTGCCTTGATTATCATATTAAGCGTTGTATGGGCCCATGCCAAGGATTACAAAGCCTCGAAGATTACAATAAAAATATTGAATACATAAAAGAAATTCTCAGAGGAAATATTAATGATGTATGCATGAATATATACAAACAGATAAAAGAACTAGCGGACGAACTAAAATTTGAAGAAGCTCAAAAATTAAAAGAAAAATATATACTCATCAAGAATTTCAAGAATAAATCTATCATCGTATCCAATATAAACTACAACATTGATATATTTGGATATGACGAAGACCAAAACAGCGCATATATAAATTACCTGAATATATACAACGGGGTAATAATCAGGGCTTATACAATTGAGTACAAAAAGAGGATGGATGAAAGCAAAGAGGAATTACTTGGCCTTGGCATCATCGAAATGAGGACCAGATTCGACAGTAAATCGAGAGAAATTATCGTTCCGTTTTGCCCCGATCTTACGATGAGAGAGGTAGAAATAGTTATTCCCCAGCGCGGAGACAAGAAAAAATTATTGAATCTGTCGCAACAAAATGTAAGGCAATACAAACTTGACAAGCTAAAAAAAGCCGAAAGTTTAAATCCCGAACAACGCGTAACCAGGATATTAAAAACTATTCAGAACGACCTCCATTTAAAAGAATTGCCCATACACATCGAGTGTTTTGATAATTCAAACATACAAGGAACGAATCCTGTGTCGGCCTGTGTGGTATTTAAAATGGCAAAACCATCCAAAAAAGATTATCGCCACTTTATTGTAAAAACCGTTAAGGGCCCCGATGATTTTTCAACGATGAAAGAAGTGGTATTCAGACGATACAAACGCTTGATGGAAGAACAATCTCCCCTACCCCAACTCATTGTGGTTGATGGCGGCAAAGGGCAATTGAGTGCGGCATGTGAATCGTTGAAAAAATTGGATCTTTATGGGAAAATTGCCATAACAGGCATCGCCAAACGGCTCGAAGAAATATATTATCCCGAAGACTCTATCCCACTCTATTTAGACAAAAACTCTGAAACATTGAGAGTTATACAACATCTGCGAGACGAAGCCCACCGGTTTGGGATAACACTCCATCGCGACAGAAGAAGCCGGGACCAGATTCAATCGGAATTGGACGATATAAAAGGCATCGGCCCCGAAACCAAGAAAATACTCCTGACGCACTACAAAAGCTTTAAACGGGTGAAAGAAACATCGAGAGAAAAACTGGAAAAAACTGTCGGAAAACACAAAGCCCAACTCATTTTAAGCTATTTTACTAATAACATAAATTGAATATTATTATGGACATTGCATTAACTCCCGAACTTAAAGAAAAATTAGTCGCCGCCCAGAGAAACGAGGAAACGGAAAGCAGAGTGTATGAAAATATCTCGAGATTCGTTAAGGACGAAGACAACAAGCAAATAATAATAAAAATATCGGCAGAAGAAAAGAAACACGCAAGAATCTGGAAATCATATACTAACCAGGAAGTGAACCCGGACAAGTACAAGGTATGGCTATATACAAACATTGTCCGGTATTTTGGCCTGACTTTTGGGCTAAAACTCATGGAATCGGGAGAGAAGAATGCGATTATCAATTATGCCGAAATAGGCGAATTCATTCCGGCAGCCAAAAGTATTCAGGAGGACGAAGAGAATCACGAACGCCAACTAATTGATTTACTAAAGGATAAATCAATTAACTATCTGGGTTCCATCGTGTTAGGACTGAACGATGCCCTTGTTGAACTAACAGGTGTCCTGGCCGGATTAACATTCGGTTTGCAAAATACCCGGATGATTGCCTTTGTGGGGATAATAACCGGCATATCAGCCGCCTTCTCCATGGCCGGCTCGGAATATCTATCAACAAAAACCGACGATGACGGAAATGTGAAGCCGGTTACCGCCGCCATATATACCGGCATTGCCTATATCACAACCGTCATATTGCTCATCCTCCCCTATTTGTTAGTTCAAAACATCTACCTTGCTCTTGGGTTGTGTATCTCTACGGCTATCCTTATCATTGCCATTTTCAACTATTATACATCCGTGGCCAAAGGTCATGCGTTCAAGTCGCGGTTCCTCGAAATGGCCGGAATCAGCCTGAGTGTAGCCTTCATCAGCTTTATTATAGGAACGGTGGTGAAATATGTATTCAATATCGAGATTTAAAAAATCGGGCTTGAATTGAACTAAAAACAACGTAATACGTTATATGAGAATAGTAATTCAGCGCGTTACAGAGGCGTGTGTGGTGATTGAGAAGCATACCAAGTCGCAAATAAGCAGAGGCCTTTTGGTATTGGTTGGTATTGAAGATGAGGATAGCAGAGAAGATATTGACTGGCTGTGCAATAAAATCGTCAATCTGCGGATATTCGACGATGCAAACAAGGTGATGAACCTCTCTGTCCTCGACATGGCAGGCGAGATACTTGTGGTATCGCAGTTTACGCTTCATGCCTCAACAAAAAAAGGAAACCGGCCGTCTTATATTCGCGCCTCGAAACCGGAAGTCGCTATACCGCTTTACGAAGCGTTTTGCGAGACTTTGGAGAGCCTAACCGATAGACCGGTACAAACGGGCAGTTTTGGCGCTGATATGCAAGTAAAACTCGTTAATGACGGGCCTGTAACTATTTGTATTGACTCTAAGAATAGGGAGTAAGCGAAAGATTGCTGTATTTAGCTGATTTATAGGTACATATATAAGTTAATCTATATAAATAGAATATTAAAAATCTATGTTTATAGAATTGTGATTTAATAAAGAATGATTAAACTTAAAGTATTCTATAATAACTGGTTATATTAGCATTTGATTGATAATGAATAGAAACATGACAATAGAGGAAGCGCAACAAGCAGTTGATAAATGGATTAAAACCTACGGCGTACGGTATTTCAACGAACTGACCAATATGGCGATACTGACAGAGGAAGTCGGCGAGTTGGCACGAATCATGGCACGCAGGTATGGCGATCAGTCGTTTAAGAAATCGGATTTGGAGAAAAATCTGGGAGATGAAATGGCCGATGTGCTTTGGGCGCTTATCTGCCTCGCCAACCAAACCGGAATCGACCTCACCGAAGCGTTTAAAAAGAATATCGAGAAAAAGACGAACAGAGATAAAGACAGACATATCAATAATATCAAACTAAAATAAACAGAATTATGGAAAACGTAAACAAATACCTGGATGTGCTGAAGCAGTACACAACAAACCTGAACGACAGCGAAATAACAAACAAGGTAAACGAACTGTTGAGCAAAAAACTGGCCGAAAATAACAACAAGGAAGTATATAAGAAATTGTATTCGTGCATCGACTTAACATCTTTAGGAACAGTAGATTCTAAAGAAGATATATGGAAGTTCACACAAAAGGTAAACGATTTTGAAGGCAGTTCGGATGTACCTAACGTTGCCGCTATCTGTGTATTCCCCAATTTTGCCGAAACCGTAAAGGAAGCGCTTACGGCTCAGAATGTAAAAATTGCCTGTGTTTCGGGCGGATTTCCCAGCTCACAAACATTTATCGAGGTAAAAATTGCCGAAACTGCCCTTGCGGTAGCCAATGGCGCCGACGAAATAGACATTGTAATAAACCTGGGCTTGTTCCTCTCGGAAAACTACGAAGAAATGTGTGAAGAAATAGAGGAACTGAAACACGCCTGTCGCGATGCCCACCTGAAAGTAATCCTCGAAACAGGCGCCTTAAAAACAGCATCCAATATCAAAAAAGCATCCATCCTCGCGTTATATTCAGGAGCCGATTTCATAAAAACCTCCACCGGAAAAGTGTATGAAGGGGCCTCACTCGAGGCGGCATACGTGATGTGCAGCGCCATAAAAGAGTACCACACCAAAACAGGCCGCAAAGTAGGTTTCAAACCATCGGGAGGAATATCCGAAACCGAAGAAGCCGTAAAATACTACACCATAGTAAAAGAGCTGTTAGGCGAAGAATGGTGCAACAACGAATATTTCAGAATAGGAGCCAGCAGGTTAGCCAAAAATTTGTTGGAGAGCCTTAATTGAATGGAGAATGGAGAGTTGAGAATTGAGAATGAATAATAGGGTTTTGTCATTATGGAATTGATCCGCAATTTCCTTATTCTTCATTCTCATTTGTAGATTCGCAAATTATATTGTATTTTTGAAAACAAACAGATATTCATATTATGAATCCGCAAATTCTCGAAAATATCCGCCAACTTAAACGTCAACTGCTCCCCAATGAGCGTTTGATACTCTTCGGCTCTCAGGCGCGTGGCGATGAACACTCCAATTCGGATTGGGATTTGCTTGTTCTGCTGAATAAGAAAAAGCGAAATTTTATTGAGGATTCCAATAAATATGCCTATCCATTTACAGAGATGGGCTTTAAATATGACGTACTAATCAATGCAAAAGTTTTTACGGAAGCAGAGTGGCAAGAACAAAAAACATCCATTTTTTACAAAAATGTAGAACAAGATAAGATAGAAATCGAATGACGATAAGTGATGATGAAAGAATAGCGATTGTAGAACATCGTTTGCGCAGAGCAAAAGATACACTTGAAGAGGCAAAAGACCTGATAAGTTTGCGTCATTGGCATGGGGCTGCAAATCGGCTGTATTACGCTTGTTATTATGCAGTTATCGGATTGCTTATTCAAAACAAACATTCGCCTCACACGCATAATGGGACGTTTTCACTACTTGGAAAATATTTTGTTACAACTGGTATTATCAGCAAAGAATACAATAAGCTTTATCGTAATCTTTTTGATTTGCGGCAAAATGGCGATTATAGCGATTGGATTCTAATTGACGAAGAAGACATCGCTCCCCTTCTCGAACCAGCCAAACAATTTATTGAAACAATCGAAAAACTGATATGTGAAAAAGAAATTCAATATGGAAGAGAAGCAAATAAAAGCTAAACTCTTCGCCGGACACGGGCTGCAAGCCCGCGCCAGCGACCCAAGGTAAACGTATGAAAATCTCTGTAGGCTTTCAGCCTTAGCCTATTCGGAATTTTTTCAAGGTTTACCCGCGCCAGCGACCCCTCCTACATCGCTTTGCGCATTCTCAATTCTCAATTCTCAATTAAATCAATACCCCCTTTCAATCACATAATCCACAGCGTCATAGAGGGCTCTTTTTATGTCATTGTCGGGTAATGTATCAATTAAATGGCAGGCTTTTTCCTTGTATTCTGCTATTTTTTGATAAGCGTAATCTATGCCTCCATTGTCCTTCGCAAAGGAAATCAATTCCCGGATAGTGGCTTCCGAAAAATCTTTCCGGCAGATAATAGCCGATATATGTTGAGAATGTAATGTTTCGGCAGATTTAAGCGCATACAGGAGAGGCAATGTAACTTTCCCTTCCCTGATGTCGTTACCGGTTGGCTTGCCCACATCATTCGCAAAATAATCGAATATATCGTCTTTCAGTTGAAAGCAAACACCAATATATTCCCCCAATTTCCCGAATTTATCTATCAATTCTTCGGGAGCATTCACCGACAAGGCGCCAATCCGCATACAAACCGACAGAAGCGAAGCTGTTTTTTTATTGATAACCTCAAAATATTCATCCTCATCAATAATACCTTCGCTCACCAACGACAGCTGGTTCAGTTCACCTTCGGCCAGGTTCCTCCCCAGATTCGATATGGCATTGATAATTTCAATATTTCCGGTCAGGATACTCTTCAGCAATGCGGTGGAAAGAAAATAATCGCCTGCAAGAACAGCTATCTTATTATTATACACGGCATTCAACGATGGTTCCCCACGTCTGAGGTTCGATTCGTCCACCACATCATCGTGAATCAGCGACGCTGTGTGCAATAATTCGATGGTTATGGCCGAATTATAAGTAACCTCATTTACCTCACCGCACAACTTGGCGGCAAGCAACAACAAAATGGGACGAATCTTTTTTCCATCCGATTTCATAACCTGGTCTATAACAGCCTGAATCCTTGCATTTTCGGAAGAAATAGCGCTTCTAAAACGCGCATTGAAATTTTCCAATTCCAAAATTACAGGCTTGGCAACAGAAAGCTTTTTATTCATAAAAGAAAAACTTGGACGCAAATTTACAAATTATTCGTTTTTTAGCGTCATTTATTTATAACTTTACGGTCAATTAACCGGATTTTGTTATTTAAAACCCAATTTACCCAGATGAGACTGTTTCTAATTGATGCTTATGCGCTGATATACCGTTCTTATTATGCTTTTATAAAAACTCCGCGTGTCAACTCAAAAGGCTTGAACACATCAGCCATTTTTGGTTTCGTGAACACCTTGGAAGAGCTTTTGAGGAAAGAAAACCCGACACACATCGGCGTTGCATTCGACCCTCCGGGAGGAAGTTTCCGCCACGAGGTGTATGAACAATACAAAGCACAACGTCAGGAAACACCCGAAGATATACGGCTGGCGATACCTATTATCAAAGAAATTATTGCAGCCTATAACATAAAAATACTGGAAGTACTTAATTTTGAGGCCGATGATGTTATCGGCACCATTGCCAAAGAAGCCGAAAAAGAATCGTTGGAAGTTTTTATGGTTACGCCCGATAAAGACTATGCCCAGCTGACCAGCGATAAAATACACATGTACAAACCCAACTCCTTTGGCGGTGGATTCAGTATTCTTGACGACAAAGCCGTACTGGAAAAATACAACATCTCCTCCCCTATTCAGATAATAGACTTGCTTGGATTGATAGGTGATACATCCGATAATATTCCGGGCTGCCCGGGGGTTGGACCAAAAACCGCCGAAAAACTTATCGCCGAATACGGGTCGATTGAAAATCTGCTCGAACATACGGCGATGATAAAAGGAAGCTTGAAACAAAAATTGGAAGAGAATAAAGAGCAAATCATTTTTTCCAAATTTTTGGCAACAATCAAAACCGACGTCCCCATCGAATTTAAGAAAGACGATTTTTTGAGAAAAGACCTCAACGAAAAAAAATTACAAGCAATTTTTGAAGAGTTGGAATTTCGCACCTTAATCAACAAAGTACTAAAAAAAGAAACCCAATCAAGCTTTGTTAAAAGTCCGTCGCTTCAAGGCGATTTGTTTGAAGGATTTGCCACCGATGATACGAAAGAAAAAATATATTCAAATCTCAAGGACTTAAATTCGGTGCCACATAGCTACCATCTGGTTGATACAGAAGACGAAATAGCGAATTTAATAAGCAAAATTTCTGTTCAGGATTTTTGCTCGTTTGACACGGAAACTACGGGACTTGACCCCACAAGTAGCGAACTGGTAGGAATGTCGTTTTCTTTTGTCGAATCCGAGGCATATTATGTGCCTATCCCCTCCAAATTTGAAGAAGCAAAAAAACGGGTCGATCTATTTAAGGAATTTTTAGAAAATGACCGGATTGTTAAAATTGGTCAAAACATAAAATACGATATTGTCATCCTGAAAAAATACGGCATCAAAGTAAAAGGCAAACTCTTCGATACAATGATTGCCCATTATCTTTTGAATCCCGAATTAAGGCATGGCATGGACTACCTGGCCGAAACCTATTTGGATTACAAAACCATCCATATTGACGAACTGATTGGAGCCAAAGGGAAAAATCAGAAAAATATGCGTGATGTGCCTAAAAAGATCGTTTGCGATTATGCTTGCGAAGATGCCGATGTTACGCTTAAACTGAAACACATTCTGGAAAAAGAAATTATTGAAAACAAATTCGAGGAGCTACTCTACGATATTGAATTTCCGCTGATTTATGTGTTGGCCGACATGGAATACACCGGCGTAAAACTCGACAGCGAAGCGCTCAAAGAATCGTCGAAAGTGATAACCGAACAGTTACTCAAAATAGAACAGGAAATATTTGAATTGGCAGGTTGTGGATTCAATCTAAATTCGGCCAAACAAGTAGGCGAAATCCTTTTCGAGAAACTGGCGATTATAGAGAAAGCCAAAAAAACAAAAACAGGACAATACACAACAAACGAAGAGATTCTCGAAAAACTAAGGGATAAACATCCGATTATCGGGAAAATATTGGAATACCGGGGACTTAGAAAATTATTGAACACCTACATCGACACCCTACCGCAGTTGATAAACCCTGTTGATAATAAAATACATACATCTTACAATCAGACCGTAACCTCAACCGGAAGATTAAGTTCGAGCAATCCAAACATGCAAAATATACCCATCCGCGATGCACAGGGAAAAGAAATCCGCCGAGCTTTTGTTCCCGATGAAGGATGCCTGTTTTTATCGGCAGACTATTCGCAAATCGAACTGCGCATCATGGCACACCTGAGTAAGGACCCCAATATGGTGGAGGCCTTTAATGGCGGAGAAGATATACATGCTGCAACCGCCGCCAAAATATACAAAATACCCATCAAGGAGGTTACCCACGACATGCGCCGGAAAGCCAAAACCGCCAATTTCGGAATCATTTACGGCATATCGGTATTTGGCCTGGCCGAACGCCTGACTATACCCCGGAGCGAAGCTAAAGAACTGATTGAAGGTTATTTTGAAAGCTACCCCGATGTAAAAAAATACATGGACGAAAGCATACAGATTGCCCGAAAAAAAGGCTATGTGGAAACTATTTTCGGGCGCAAACGCTACTTACCCGACATCAATTCGAGAAACGCAACCGTACGCGGATATGCCGAACGGAATGCCATCAATGCACCCATACAAGGTAGCGCCGCCGACATAATAAAAGTGGCAATGGTTCGCATTTTCGACCGCTTCAACAAGTCGAAAATGAAGTCGAAGATGATATTACAGGTACATGATGAATTGAACTTTAACGTTGTGCCCGAAGAATTTGAAGAGGCAAAGCAAATTGTAGTAGAAGAAATGGAAAACGCTTACAAACTAATCATTCCCCTGAAAGCCGATTTCGGAAGCGGAAACAACTGGTTGGAAGCACATTAAGAAAATACAACTTAAACCAATATGAAATTTCTAACCAGTATCATATCGCAAATTGCCGATAACAAGAAATGCCATTTTTGGCTGTTCTTTGCGGTATTATCAGCTCTAACATCGTTGATGATGTTATGCTACTTCCCGCTTGATAAGTTTTATATGGGATACGATACAACTTTTCACCTGAGAAGATTGGATGCATTAATGATTTCATTCCAAAACGGAACTTTCCCCATATACATTGATTACAGCGCCTTTATTGACTACGGATATGCCACCCGGTGGTTTTACCCCGATTTCATTCTGATTCCCTTCGCCATACTGGGGAACTTTACCAACACACTGTTTGCCTACAAGGCATTAATAGTTACAGCAACGGTTTTATGTGGCGTTTTCACTTACAAAACGGTCAACAAAATATATAAAAACAATTTTGCCGCTTTTATATCGGGCTTGCTCTATACTTTCTGCATGTACCGCTTATTCGATTTATCGTACAGGGGAACCACAAGCGAAGCGCTGGCATTTACTTTCGTCCCTATCGTTTTCTACGGACTGTACGAAATAATAAAAGGCGACTACCGGAAGTGGTACATTCTGACGATTGGCTTTAGCCTGTTGGTATATTCTCATCTTCTTTCCTCGGTTATCATATTCCTAACAATGATTATCGGGCTAATTATATGTTATAAATCGTTGATTGGAGAAAAAAAGAGAATTTATCATCTGCTTTTAGCCGGGGTAGTAGCGTTCATTATTACAATATATCACACGCTTCCGATGCTTGAGCAAATGCTATCACAGGAGTTCTATTTATCTCATATAACTGCAACCTACGAAACCAATTATTATACCTTAAGCCTGCGTTGGCTAATTTGGGGTATGTTTAGTGGCGTTGTTCCATCCCAACCCGCCATTATGCCTTCCATAGGGATGCTGTTGACTTTATCACTTGGCTTGCGCCTGTTCATATACGATAAATCCGCCAAGCTACGCAACACCGACATTATCGCCCTCATTGGAGTAGCTTATATTCTCTTGGCATCCAAACTATTCTCCTGGTCGGCTATTCCACTCGTTTGGTTTCGATTTATTCAATTTCCGTATCGGTTATTTCTGCCGACCAGTTTCTTCCTGGCCATAGCCGGATCCTATTATTTGTCGCTGCTGATTACCACAAAAAAACGCTACGTTGCTAGCATATTCATTGTTGTAACAGGCATTTCGCTAACGATAGTAAACGACAGCAATGATTTTAAAAATTCGCCTTTGCTATTAAATTTTAATGACCACTTTACTGATGTTTACAATAACAACTTAGGCACGCTCGAATATTTACCGGCAAAAGTTCCATCAAAAGAATACATGGCCGAAAGAGGAGATAAAATCAGAACAAAACACAGCGATACCGGCATAAGCAACAAGATAAAAAAAGACGGCGCTACCAGCTTTAACCTGACCATCCATAGTACGGATACGCTCGAACTCCCCCTCTTCTACTACAAGGGATACAGCGCCAAGCTGAACAATGCGCCCATACCCGTAAGCGAAAGTAAACACGGATTAGTAGCAATACCGGTCAATGAACCGGGGCATGTAGTTGTTGCCTACACCGGCACATTTATTCAGAAGATAAGTCCCTGTATCAGCATCATAAGCATACTTTTGCTTTGCATATATATTTATCGAACCCGAAAAATAACATCAAAAACAAGCAATTAAACATGAACTATATCAATACTGCCATAGATAAGATTGCCGACTGCAAGAAATCGCATTTCTGGATATTCTTTGCGGTTTTGCTCTTCTTGTCGCTGTTCATGGTATATAGCTACCGGTTATATCCCAGTTTCGATTTTTATTTCCATTACCGGCGGTTGAATGCCCTGATGGATGCTTTACAAAACGGCAGTTTCCCCATTTACTTGGATTACACTGCTGCCAACGGCTATGGATACGCTACCAAATGGTTTTACTCCGACCTGATATTAGCGCCCTTTGCTGCCATCGGAACCGTAACGGGCGCGGCTTTTGCTTACCAGTTCATGTGGTTTAGCACAACGGTTTTGTGTGGCGTGTTGATGTACATCGCCGTCAACCGCATTTATAAAAGTTCGTACGCCGCTTCTATCAGCTCTATTCTCTTCACATTTTGCACCTACCGCTTACTCGATATGTATAACCGGTCGGCAGTAGGAGAAGCGCTTTCGTTTACGTTTGTTCCACTCGTATTTTGGGGCTTGTACGAAATAATAAAAGGCGACTACCGGAAATGGTATATCCTAAGCATTGGATACAGCTTGATGATTTTCACGCATGTGTTGTCGTCTTTCCTGCTGTTTATAACATTGCTCATCATCCTTGCCATTTATTACAAATCCTTCGTCGGTGAGCGTAAACGGGGCTACTACCTGATGATTTCGGGATTGGCGACAGTTGTTATTACAGCCTATTTTCTGTATCCGATGCTCGAGCAAATGCTATCGGGTTCGTTCTATTACCAAACCGAAATAAAAGCCCATCCCAATGACCATAAACAAAAACTGAACTGGATAATCTGGGGCTTGTTCAGCGGCATTGTTCATCCCAAGCAAGTGTTCATTCCGGCTACCGGACTGATGCTTACCTGGGCTGTCAGTTTGCGTCTGTTCGTAAAAGGAAACAAATCGGCCTTGCTGAAAAGTGTGGACAAAGGCGTTATCATCGGCTTTGTTTACATCGTGTTGGCCTCATTCATTGTTCCCTGGGATGTGTTTCCTTTCAGCCAATTGTATTTCATCCAGTTGCCCTGGCGCTTGTACGAATTTGTAAGCTATTTCTTTGCCATAGCCGGAGGATATTACCTCATCCATATTCTGCATTCCAATCGCCGGTTATTCGCCGGAGCGCTTATGGTTGTTTTGGGCACAATTTTCGTCCTGTCGAGCAGTGGTAAGGATTACCAGTTCGAGAATTCGGAACACGACATCAATCAGGTATCGACCAGGGAAACCAACAATTTTCACCTGTACGGCATGGAATATATCCCGTCCAAGGTTCCATCCGTCGATTATATCGACGGGAGAGGCGACAGCCTTGTTACAAAATACAACGAGACGGTCATCAGCAATTTCAGCAAAAAAAACGGCATTACCAGTTTCAACATAAACACGCACAAAAAAGCCGAACAGGTAGAATTGCCTCTCTTCTACTACAAGGGATACAGCGCCCGTCTGAACAAAAAAGACATTCCCCTCGGCGAAAGCCCGAACGGACTTATTGAGCTGCCCATAACCGAATCGGGGCACGTTGAGGTTTATTATGCCGGAACGACGATACAAAAAATAAGCCCGTTTATCAGCATTTTAGGGATATTATTGCTTGGCATGTATATCTTTGTGTATAAAAAAAGGAAAAAATGCTCGAAGGCTTCGTAGAATATGGATATATTGGTTTATTTTTAGCCTCGTTTCTGGCGGCCACTATCCTGCCTTTCGGGTCGGAAGTGGTGTTTGTGGCGCTTATAGCCGCCGGTATGGATGCCTGGACCTGCACCCTTGTGGCCAGCACAGGCAATTGGATGGGAGGAATGACGAACTATTATCTCGGACATCTGGGCAAAATAGAGTGGATTGAAAAGTACCTGAAAATAAAGAAAGAGAAAATAGAAAAAATACAACACTGGCTCAAGGGAAAAGGAGCCGCCATGGCATTTTTCAGCTTTATGCCCGTAGTGGGCGATGTGATAGCCGTAGCGCTGGGATATATGCGCGCCAATGTTTATGTAGTAAATATCAGCATGTTTCTGGGGAAATTTGCGCGATATGTTGTTATTATGTATGGAATGAATTTGTTGTTTTGATGAAAAAGTGGATTTGTATAAGTCCGTATTTTTATAAAAAACACAATATTGTTTGACTTTACAATATTTTTATATTTACTTTGTGCCTTGTGAATAGGGATATTATACACATATTTAAGGATTTAGTGATTTGGTACATTATAAATTTGGTGATTCCAATTTGTGTACCATGGTTTTTTGTTTACATGTGCAAGCTTCATCAAATGGATGATGTCTTAACTTCATCTGATATTTTTATCCAATTATTGGGAAACGGATTTTATATTTTTGCAGGAACAGCGTTGGTTGTCAGTCTGTTTCAAGACTATGATGACGCGCATGTTGTAACGAAGCCGATAGATTATCTGCTTATTGGTGTGTTCGTTTTCTTTTCAGGCTTGCTTTTCATGTTTGATAATCCAATCATTGATATATCGGATAAATTTTCCTTTAAGGATAACCTGTCAACTTGTTGGTATATACTTATATTTGGAATGCTTCTTTCCGGATATGTGAAGTTTAGAATACTTTGGTATCAGCAATTTAAAATGACCCTGCCCGAATTTATAAAAAAACATATATAAATACATTATGGAATTTCTTAAACTTATAGCTCCTTATCTGCCTGTTTTAGTCATCTTGTATATTTTGGTCGATAATAGACAAGTGATAAAGTTGATCTGCAAAAAAAACAGACACGATTCATCTGCAAAAAAAACTGAGCCTACACTTGTTCCGGTTACTGAATCCACCAATAATACATTCACTTCAGAATATAAATTTTTATCGAATCTAGCTGTAGTAACTATTGTGTTTTGTTGTTTAATCAATCATGCCGACCCTTTTAATGATAAATCAGCAAGAGAAAAACTTAAAGACGATGCTATAAAAAGAGATTTTGGACAATTATTGTAATTTACTGTCCCTGTGTAAAAATATAAAATTGTTGAGATCTATGACCGCAAACGAGAAATTGAAGAAACGAGAAATTGGTGAAGAACGACAGAAAAAAGAATCTGATAGATATGATACTTTTATTGAGGCGTATAAAGAATTTATATCCTCTCCTCTTATACCTGTTTCGGACGAAATAAAAGCTGCTGTTTGTTTAAATAGATCATTACTATTAGGTGTTGTACACTCATATTTTGATGATATTGAACGATTTAAAGAATACACCGGAGCTGTTTGTGCCGATCAGCATAAACAGGCCGCTTATACAATCAAGTGGATTGTTAAATTTAAACCGATTCAAATAAAAATAGATGATGATTCGGTTGACATTTACAAAACAATGAGCGATGGTTTGATTCAAATAAATTCCTTTTTTGCTATTTACGTGGGGTTTACTTTATTTCTTGATAAAAGATTATTTTCTTTAATGTCTAAAGATTTTTTTACACATATTGTATATGATACGTTATTTAGGCAAGTATCCGGTAAACAATTATCTACCGTATTATTTTTGATGGAAAAAATAGTTGACTGCCATTACAATCCAAGCGAAGATTTCAAAATATAAAAAACCTCCCCGTAGGGGAGGCTCAAAACTCCCCCCTACGGGGGGCGGGGGGGCTTAACTATTTGTGTATGATACTATTCAATGAAATTGTTTTTGGCCCTATTCACAGCCGCAGATTAGGGAGTTCGCTGGGGATGAACATTCTGCCCTACGATGGCAAGGTATGCTCTTTCGATTGCATCTATTGCGAATGTGGCTATAACAAAGACCGCAGAACAAAAAGCCCCCTGCCCTCGCGCGAAAACGTGAAGGCGGCTTTGGAAGATAAACTGATAACGCTGAAAAAGGAAAACCTTGTTCCCGATGTAATCACTTTTGCCGGCAACGGAGAGCCTACCCTCCACCCTCAGTTTGCCGGAATAATAGACGACACCATAGAATTACGCGACAAATACGTTCCCGAAGCCAAAATAAGCGTTTTATCGAACGGAATGCACATTGCCAAGAATGCCGTATTTAATGCGCTTAAAAAGGTGGATAACAACATCCTGAAACTGGACTCTGCCATTATCAGCACCGCCCGCTTGATCGACTGCCCCAGTTCCCCGGGTTACAGCATCGAGAAGCAAGTGGAATTGTTCAGGAAATTCGAGGGCGACTTTATTATGCAAACCATGTTTGTGAAAGGCGAACACAACGGCCAAACAGTGGATAACACCACCGAAGAAGAAATAGCAGCCTGGTTGAAAGCCGTTGCGGAAAGCCGTCCGAAGGAAGTGATGATTTATACCATCGACCGGGAAACTCCCGAAAGCAAACTCCAAAAAATACCGCTGGAAAAACTGAAAGAAATAGGCGAAAGGGTAGGGGAGCTGGGCATCAAAATAAATATTGCAGGATAACGAACTATAACTTTAATTATAAACTTTAAAAAAACAGAATTATGAGCGATTTTCCTAAATTTTTTGAAACAAACGAGTACTTTATCGACCAGAAAGTAAATTTATTGAAGTTCGAAGCCGAATACAAAGTCTTCAATCAGGAAGGTGTGCAGATAGGTTTTATCCGCCAACGCATATCCACCGGACATAAAATTTTGCGTTTACTTATCAACAAAGCAATGATGCCATTCCTGCTCGAAATAGTTGATGCGGACGGAAATTTATTGGCCGTAATAAAAAGAGGCTGGACGTTTTTCATGTCCGAAATTCAGATTTTGACCGACAAGCACGAATTGATTGGAAAAATCCAACAAAAATGGTCTTTCATGAAACCGAGCTTTCATATCAAGGACGGCAACGGAACCAAACTGGCCGAAATAAAAGGCGACTGGAAAGGCTGGAACTTTGAAATCAGCGACACAAACAACACCCCCATCGGAACCATCAGCAAAAAATGGGGCGGCGTGATGAAAGAAGCATTTACCAGCGCCGACAAATACAATGTATCCATCAGAGAAGATTACAAAGAAAATACCGAAAAAATAGTGGTCGTTTCCACAGCCATTACCATTGATATGGTTTTGAAAGAATCGAAGTAAATATCAGGTGGAGATGTTCTTTTGAAGTTGTCATTGCGGGCTCCGACCCGCAATCTCCCGCTCAGGCTGGCGCGAACATGTTGTCCGTGTCCTATGTTCCGGCCAATGGACAACCAATTTGTTATTGGACACAGGCTACAAGCCTGCGCCAGCGAGTAAAATTCAAAAAAAATCAAAATTTTTTTTCGACAAAAACCTCCGTTTCAGAGACATTTATTTATACGGATTTAGAATAATCCTGTATAATATTTTACTACACAATGCCGGACATGGTTCTGTATCCGGCATTGTGTAATTGATTTATTTGTAGTACTTTCGCTTCCGAGCGAACACAGTAGCTCATTTTTTTTACAACTAATAGACAATATTTCATGAAAACAAAAACCCGAACAGCCATTGCGGCTTTGTTATTATGCGTTTGCGCGGCCTATTCGCAATCGCTGCCACACATTGTGGAAAACGAAAGAGGCGTTAAACAATTTATCGTAGGAGGAAAGCCCTTTATTTTTATGGGTGGAGAGTTGAATAATTCTTCATCGTCGAACCTCGAGTATTTGGCGCCACGGATGGCCAAAGCAAAAGAATGGAATTTCAATTCTGTTATTGCAACAGTCTCATGGGAATTATTTGAACAGGAAGAGGGTAAATTCGATTATTCGTTGGTGAAAGGAATCATTGACCAAGCCCGGCAAAACGACCTGAAACTTATCCTGATCTGGTTTGGCACATGGAAAAATGCCAGTTCGACCTACGTTCCCGGCTGGGTAAAAACCGACCTCGAACGCTTCCCCCGAATGCAGACACGCCATGGCGACAATTCCGCCGCTTTATCGGCCTTCGGTCAAAATGCCCTGCAAGCAGACATTAAAGCCTTCACCGCTCTTATGCGTTACATTAAAAGCTACGATGCCAAAGAACAAACGGTACTTATGATGCAGGTCGAAAACGAAACCGGCGTGCAAGGAACAGCCCGCGACAAGAATGATTTGGCCGAAGCCGCTTTCAAGCAAGCCGTACCGGAAGTCCTGCTCAACTATCTGGATGCACACAAGGATGAATTGGTTCCCGAAATGAAACAAATGCTGCAAAGCAGTACCCGTCGCCAGGGAGCTACATGGCAGGAAGTATTTGGATATGGCGCCGACGAATGCTTCATGGCCTGGTACATTTCTTCGTTTGTGAACGAAGTAGCCAAAGCCGGTAAAAAAGAATACGACATCCCCATGTATGTGAATGCCTGGCACGACTGGAGTTTTTCCAAAGACTTGGTGCCCGATTACCCCAGTGGCGGTCCGGTTTCCAAAATGTTTGATATTTGGCAAGTGGGAGCGCCTGCCATTGACCTGATTGGAGTGGATGTTTACCACGACGACTTCAAACGTCTATGCAAAATGTACACGCAAAGAGGCAACCCGTTGTTCTTGCCCGAATTGTCTTCTTCGGTACGTCAGGCGGCATACGTTTATTATGCGCTCGGCGAAAATGCGATGTGTTTCGCTCCTTTCGGCGTGGACAATTTCTTCTCTCCCGAAAAAATGGGCGTAGTAGCCAAATCCTACCGTTCGCTGAAAGGCTTCCTGCCGTTCTTCGCTCAATATGCAGGGAAAGGCAAAAGTGTGGGACTGCTCTATACCAATCAAAAGAGCGAAACCATAAGAATGGGCGATTACAATATTCAGGTCGAATACCGTTCGGAACGCAACGAAGATAAAAACATTCCCGAAGCCGGTGGATTGATTCTGCAAGTAGGAGAAGATGAGTTTTACATCTGTGGAACGAATATCTCCACTTCTTTTTCTCCTGCCCCCGGTAGCAAGCACAAAACAGATATTCTTTTCCATGACGAAGGGCGATTTGAAAATGGCCAATGGATTTCGGAACGCCGGTTGAATGGCGATGAACGGAGAAACGGCCTTGGCGCGCCAACTATTCGGCGAATGAAACTTTATAGATACAATTAAAGCAATATTTTGTAAGGGGCGGGGTTGAAACCTGCCCCTACGCATTCCCCGTCTCTCGTTTATTATATATTAAATTATATTAAAGTTGCATCAGAAGACAACGCTAATAGACTTATCAATCACTCTCATTTTAGCGGAAAATAGATGTAAAAAGCCCCGCACGGCTCTTATGCAGGGCTTATGTAATTAAAAAAAATAAATCAGAGCCTTATTCAATAATTTCGGCCGTTTTTCGGATACGTTCCGAAAAATCGAACAGGGCATTTTTTAGCTGTATTCGCTCTTCAAAGGTAAAATCACCCGATCCACCATTGCCATCTACACCTCGCATTTTGTTGTAAAACCAGGCGACAGACTTATCGGGAAAATACCGCTGTGCAATTTTAGACCACGAAATTTCTAACAATATATCCTGTATTTCCATTGACAGAGGAACAATTTTTTTAGATACTGCTGTATTCATATTCGTTTTTTTTTAAAAAGACCAGGTGGTCTAAAAGTTTTTTTTAATCCGACAATAATAACATTTCAAATAGTTCTCTCACATACGCCTCAAACTTAGTTGAATAGTTATGCTTTGATTTTTTTAGATTCCTGATAGCTTCTATCGGTTCAATCTCTTTTTCGCTTAGTTCTTTCATCTGATTTATTCTTATTTTTAATTACATTGTAAATGTTACTATAAATATTTATAGTATCCAAATATTGGGGGAGTTTTTTTGTTAAAAACCTGAATGTCCCCCTTTACCAGTAAATAAAAGATATTTTATAATACATTAGCATTATAAAATAGATATATCTTTGTTGTTGGTGTAGTGGCGTTTGCATATACCTTGAAACATGTTTTTACTAATACTTAAACAACCTTATGACCATGAAAAAAACTTTACTCAAACTTGCGTGCGCTTTATGTTGTGCGCTCGGAGTCAACAACGTTTATTCTCAGCAACTGGCTTTCCCCGGCGCTGAAGGATTTGGAAAATATACCATCGGCGGACGAACCGGTTCGGTGTATCATGTTACTAATTTGAATGATACCGGTACAGGGTCTTTCAGGGATGCGGTGAGCAAATCCAACCGGATTGTTGTTTTTGATGTGGCGGGAGTCATTCGCATAAACTCCAGAGTCTCCGTTTCATCCAATATCTACATTGCAGGGCAAACTGCACCCGGCGAAGGTATCACCATCTACGGCAACGGTATTTCGTTTTCGGGAGCCAGCAACACCATTTGTCGCTATCTGCGTGTTCGGATGGGAAAAGTAGGTACAAAAGACAGTGATGCTATTGGTATTGCCAATGGAGCCAATATGATCTTCGACCACGTATCCGCAGCATGGGGACTTGACGAAACCTTTTCGATAAGCAGCGACGGAAAAGGCACAGCTCCGGCAAATATCACCATTCAAAATAGTATTATCGGACAGGGATTGCTCGCTCACTCGGCAGGAGGGTTGATACAGCTTGACGGAGGAGTAACTATTTACCGCACACTATACATCGACAACGATACACGAAATCCTAAATTTAAAGGAGTAAACCAATATGTGAATAACATTGTTTACAATTGGAAAAGCGCGGCCTACATCATGGGTGGCGATTCGGAAGGAACATCGTATGCCAATGCCGTAGGTAACTATTTTATTACCGGACCTGCCGGTTCAACAAATGCCTTCAGTGGGGCAAACAGCCGTTACAATATTTATGCAGAGGATAACTGGGTGGACAAAAACAAAAACGGCGTATTGGATGGCTATCTGATACCACAAAGCGAATACAGCGGAGGCCCTACATTCAAAAATGTACCCTACGACTATCCCGTATTACCCACTATACCGGCTACTTCGCTTTATGAGGATTTGGTAAAATCGGTCGGCGCCTCTCTGCCGTATCGCGACAACCTCGACTGGTACTTGCTGAGCGATCTTGCTTCTTTTGGCGAAAAAGGAATTTATATCAACAACGAAGCCGACCTTCCGATCAATGCTCCTACTACATGGAATGTTTGGACAGGAACAAAACCGGTTGATACCGACAACGATGGAATTCCCGATGCCTGGGAAACAGCCAACAGCCTCAATCCGAATAACGCATCGGATGCCATGACAATAGCTGCTAATGGCTATGCAAACATCGAAAATTACATAAATTCGATTACCGAAGCCGATTCTCAACCCTATTTGAGAGCGCCTGTTTGCCTGTCGGTTGAAAGTAAAACCCAAAACGAAATCACCATCGAATGGCTTGGCTATACCGACCGTGAAGACGGATATATTATTGAAGAAAAAACAGGTGATGCGTTTGTTGAAGTCGGCCGCGTAGGAAAAGGCGTGTGGAAACATACTTTTGCGGGATTAACAGCCGAATCTACCCACATTTACAGGGTAAAAGCTTATGCCGGTTCTTCGAGCACAGCCTATACGAATGAACTAACGGTGAAAACCAACCCCGTTCCGGTAGAAGTGTTGGATGTTGAGAGCTTTGCCCCCGACAGAACATGGACGGGAGCTGCTTCTTCGGTTTGGGATACAAGCTCGGCAAACTGGGTTGAAGGTAGTTTTGAAAACGGAAAAAGCGTTTTGTTCAACAACGCTTATACAGGCGATACCGAAATAAGCTTGCCGGCATCGGTAGATCAATCCAATATGGTAGTCAATGCCAACAGGGATTATACATTCGGCGGACAAGCATTATCCGGCGCAGGTTCGGTGAACAAAGCAGGTTCGGGCGTATTAACATTGAAAAATGATAACAATACTTATACAGGCGCCAATGTTATTCACGGTGGCGTAGTCGTGATAAATAAACTGGCAAACGGCGGTCAGCCAAGTTCTATCGGCGCATCGCAAAACTACGCTTTCAACTGGGTTTGGAAAGGTGGAAAAATCAGCTATACCGGCGGCAGCGTAGCAACCGACCGCAATGTAGCATTAGACGCCCCTACCGAATTTGAAGTAGCCAATGCCTCGGCAACAATTACCCTGAATGGAGTGGTAGGAGGAACAGGCGATTTTATTAAATCGGGTCCCGGAGCTGTGAAAACAACATTAGACCGGAATACCTACACAGGAAACACCATCCTTAGAGGCGGAACTTACGAAATGACAGGGAATAACGCTCCTTTCGAGCTACACGGAAAACTTATCCTCGACGGAGGAACATTCAAAACCTCCGGTGGCGCCGATGGAATGTGGGGAAACTATAATTTTGACGTGGAAGTTATTGGTGAAGCGCAAAGCGTGTTCTCCCCCACACGTAATTCGTATGTCAACAGTAAATTTTCGGGCAATGGCAACCTGAGAATAGATTTGATTTACTTGCGCGAATATTACAGGGGAAATTGGGATAATTTCACGGGAAACCTGACAATACATGGCCCTGCTACATCAAACAACACATTTAGCCTCGAAAACGGCGGAAAAGGGGATGGCATCCCCAATGCACGCATCAACCTGACCGGCATTGCCCGCCTCAATTGTGCAAAAAGCCAAAGTACCATGTACCTCGGCGGATTATCGGGCGAATCGACTACACGACTTGTGGGAGCCGATGTAAAATCGACCGGAGCTAAAATGACCTGGGTGGTAGGCGGACTTGGAACCGACGAGGAATTTAAAGGTATCATCAATGATGAGGCCATCGGCGGACAAAAAGGAACAACAAACATCGTAAAAGAAAGCGATGGTTACTGGAGATTGACCGGCGCTAACATCTACACCGGAACAACCGTTATTAACGGCGGTAACCTGATTGTAAACGGAGCGCACACCGGAACAGGAGCCGTAACCGTAAATGCAAACGCAACTTTGTCGGGAAAAGGCTCTTTGGCCGCTCCGGTAACGGTGAAAGAGGATGGCATACTGAATCCAGGTGATTTAGGCATCGGAACATTCACCATTAAAAACAGCACAAAATTTGAAGCAGGAAGCAATCTCAGTATCGACGTCAACAGACAGAGCAAAACAAACGATAAACTGACTGTAAACGGAACATTGACATTGGCCGGAAACCTGAATATCAACCTTGTTGACGGAAGTTTTGCCAATGGAGATGCCATAACCATCCTTTCCGCAACAACTTATTCGGGAAGTTTTGTCGGCATAACACCCTCAACTCCTGGACAAGACCTGATTTGGGACACAACAAACTTGTACACATCCGGTATTTTAAGAGTTGCAAGTGGTTTAGGAATCGGGGCAACCGAAATTTCGGAAACAGTGAAATCGAAGCATGGGGCAATCATTATCGAAGGCTTATCATCGCCCAAAACTATTTCGGTTTACAATCTTTCCGGTTTACAGGTATTCAACGGAAAAAATACCGTGTCATCCTGCACTATACCTGCCAGCTCAGGAATATACTATGTAAAGATTGAACAGAAAACGCTTAAAGTAATCGTTCAATAATCAAGATATTTATCACCAAAAAGGCTGTCTCAAAAGGCTGTCATCCCGTGTCAAGCACGGGATGACAGCCTTTTGAGACAGCCCTTTCTTTTTGTGCTATTGGGTCAACAGAACATATATGTTAAAAACCTAAATGTCCCCCTTAGCCACTAAATAAAAGATATTTTATGATACATACCTGTTATAATATCTGTCTATTTTTGTTTCTGATAAAAAGCTTTAAACCAAGTTTTACTAATTCTTAAACAAATATTTTTACCATGAAAAAAACTTTACTCAAACTCGCGGTCGCTTTATGTTTTGCGTTCGGAGTTAATAATGTTTCTGCCCAGCAACTGGCTTTTCCGGGAGCTGAGGGATTTGGTCGCAATGCTACGGGCGCCCGTGCAGTAGCCAGCCCTACCGTATATCATGTAACCAACCTCAATGATTCGGGAACAGGTTCTTTTCGCGATGCAGTGAGCCAACCGGGACGTATCGTTGTTTTCGACGTAGCGGGTGTTATTAAATTAAATTCGCGTATTGTGTTCTCCGGCAACTCCTATATCGCCGGTCAAACAGCTCCGGGCGACGGGGTAATCCTGTACGGTGATGGCGTTTCTTTTTCGGGAGCCAACAACCTGATAGTACGCTACCTGCGCGTTTATATGGGTAAAAGCGGTTCTTCGGGAAAAGATGCTTCGGGTATAGCCAACGGAAGCAACATGATCTTCGACCATTTATCGCTGATGTGGGGTTTGGACGAAAACTTCTCTATTAACTGGGACAGCAAAGGTACCGAACCGGCCGACATAACTATTCAAAATTCTATTATCGGACAGGGTATCATGACACACTCGGCAGGCGGTTTGATTCAAACTGACGGCGGTGTTTCTATCCTTGGCTGTCTCTATGTGGACAATAAAACCCGTAATCCAAAGGTGAAAGGTTTGAATCAATTTATCAACAACGTGGTGTATAACTGGGGCGGAAGCGATGGTTATATCATGGGTGATTCAGGAGGTGATTCTTGGGTATGGTTGGAAGGTAATTACTTCATCGGTGGCCCTTCCAGTAGCGGTGGCCCTTTTACAAGAACCAATGCTAATTTCCAACTTTATTACAACAACGATTATGTAGATACCAATAAAGATGGTACAGCAAACGGGAGCGTAGCTATAAATTCCAATTATGGAAATACAACTTCTTTCAAAGCAAGCGTAACAGATTTTGTTCGCATTCCTAAGCCTCATCCGGCAATTACCACTATTTTAACTCCTCAAGAGGCGCTTGCCAAAGTAATAGCTTCTGTTGGAGCTTCTCTGCCGGCACGTTCGGCGCCCGATGCTTATGTAGTTGACCAATTGCTTTCGTACGGAAAAAAAGGAGCCTTGATTACCAATGAAAACAACAACGGCATTTATCAAAATGTAGGCGTTGTGAGCAATGGACCCAAACTGACCGATACCGACAATGACGGTATTCCTGACGAGTGGGAAACAGCTAACGGATTAAATCCTGACCTCAAAGCCGATGCCACACAACCAGCAGGCAACGGTTACCTGAACATCGAAAACTATATCAACGGCATTAGTGCAGCCATTTCTCCTTATGTACGTTGTGCTTCCGATTTGAAATTAAAAAGCCGTAGCATAACTTCCATCACCTTGGAGTGGAAAAACAATGCTGAAGAAAGCGACGGAATTTTGTTGCAACAATCGGCTGATGGTAAAGCATTTGAAACAATACAACCGCTGGGCGCTACGGCCACTTCGGCTGAAGTATCCGGATTGTCGGAAGAAACTACCTATTATTTCCGTCTGGTTACCAAGAAAAGCGGATTAGCCGATTCTACACCATCCGAAATACTGAAAGCGGCAACCGAAGGAACGCCAAAAGCGCCTTATGCAAGTACTGATCCTTCACCCGAAGTAGGAAGCGCTTCGCGCTTTTATACCGAAGTTGCTTTTGCATGGGAAAATGCAACCGGCCCTTGGGCGGGAGCTGTTAGCTACGATGTATATTTTGGAGCGAGTGCAGACGCTTTGACAAAAATTGCGTCCGGCATTTCCGATAAAAATTATATCTATACTACTTCTGATTTGACAATGGGCACAGCCTATTATTGGCGAGTAGATGCCACAAACATATTGGGAACTACCGAAGGCGCTGTATGGAATTTCAAAACAGGAACCTATTCGTTTACAAGTACATTGGTTGATGTGGGAAAAGATTTTACCGGTAGCGTAGTAACTGCCAAATCGGGAAAGATACTAGCCAGCGGTACTAAAACCTACACTGTTTTCCCGAGTACCGTCAACGAAATGAAATTCTCCGTTTCGGGTGGCGCCGTAGCCGAAAGCGATGGCTCGTACACGGGAAAAGGAACAACCAAGATTCAATATTTCGACCTGACTGATAATGCACATTATGTTGAAGCAACATTAACAACTGCCAGCGCCGAAAAAAATATTGCCTCCATAAAGATTAACGGAACAAGCTCTGATGTTGATACCGAAATATCGCCTGCTGTTTTGTTTTCCGATAAGTTGCCATTCAATACCACATCCATCATCGGATACGAAGAAATATCTCTTCCTCAAGCCCGCAAAGGCGCTATAGGTACTGAAGTAACAGCTCCGGTCGGCAGTAAATCGTTCCGCTTGTATCGCACAGTAACCATTTCGACAGTAGATGAAGACCTTTACAAAATAGGAAGCGGCGCTAATACGACTACAGTAGGAAGCTCATCTAAAAACCCGCGCGTAGCTTACGTTTCCGCCACTTTGGAATTGTTATCCAATGATGCGGTTGCAAGTGATATCGAAGCCGAAACAGCAAATGAGGAAGCCGGTATTACATACATCGACGGAATAATTAATAATCCGAAACAAGAAACCGTTCTTTTATACAATACCACAGGAACGCTGATATTGACATCCGATAACAGCTACATCAATGCAAAATCAATACCTTCGGGATTGTATATTGTCAAAACAGAAACAGGAAAAACGCTTAAATTTATAAAGTAATCATTGTTTTTAGTAATTGTGAAAAGGGGGTATCCGGGCAGCCGGATATTCCCCTTTTTTCGTTGGGAAAATCTCCTTTTTCTAAGATATTTAAAATGAAATACACAGGGCAAACATGAAAAATTTTACTGCTTATGCCTTTCGGTAAAGTTGCTGATATGAGCAGGAGATTCCTCCCTTTGGTCGGAATGACGGCCTCCTTTTTGGGAGAGGGGATGAGGAAGCGGCGGCTTCGCCGCCGCTTCCTCATCCCTTAAAGCGCTAACAGGCGAGTCATTCCGACCAAAGGGAGGAATCTCATCTGTAACAGTAGTACTAAATTTTTTCATACGTTACCCTAAGAAATACATAATTGAAAACGGAATAAAGGAAAAATGAATTACCTTTGCAGCCTGAATTTCAACTATAAAATACATTCCAATGGCTCTACAATGTGGTATTGTCGGACTTCCAAATGTTGGTAAGTCAACTCTTTTCAACTGTTTATCGAATGCTAAGGCGCAAGCTGCCAATTTTCCTTTTTGCACAATAGAACCCAATGTCGGCGTAATTACAGTACCCGACGAACGGTTGAACAAATTGGCCGAACTGGTCAATCCAAACCGTATTGTTCCCACAACAGTAGAAATTGTTGACATTGCCGGACTGGTGAAAGGAGCCAGCAAGGGCGAAGGACTGGGAAATAAATTTTTGGCCAACATACGCGAAACAGACGCTATTCTGCACGTTTTACGCTGTTTCGACGACGGCAATGTTACGCATGTTGACGGCAGCATCAATCCGGTGAGGGACAAAGAAATCATCGACATGGAACTGCAACTTAAAGACTTGGAAACAATACAATCGCGCATTACCCGTGTCGAAAAGCAAGCAAAAACAGGCGGCGACAAAGAGGCAAAACGTGTGTATGATGTGTTGGTTCAGTTCCGCGATGCCCTGCTACAAGGCAAATCGACCCGTACTATTACATTCGACAACAAAGAAGACGAAAAAATAGCCAAAGAACTCTATTTACTCACCTACAAACCCGTATTGTATGTTTGCAATGTGGACGAGGCAAGCGCAGCTACCGGAAATGCCTATGTAGAACAAGTACGTGAAGCCATTAAAGCTGAAAATGCCGAAATTTTGGTTGTGGCTGCAAAAATAGAATCGGAAATAGCCGAATTTGAAACTTACGAAGAACGGCAGCTATTTCTTTCGGAAATAGGTTTGGAAGAATCAGGCGTTGCGCGGTTAATCAAATCGGCTTACATATTACTAAATCTTCAAACCTATTTTACATGCGGTGTTCAGGAAGTTCGCGCATGGACATTCCTGCGTGGTTTTAAAGCCCCGCAATGTGCAGGCGTTATTCACACCGATTTTGAAAAAGGCTTTATACGCGCCGAAGTAATTAAATACGAAGACTTCATTACTTTGGGTTCGGAAGCAGCCGTAAAAGAAGCCGGCAAAATGAATGTGGAAGGCAAAGAGTATATTGTTCAGGATGGAGATATTATGCATTTCAGGTTTAATGTATAGTTTGATAAAAAATTGTCTTAAAAATTATCATTTATCAAATAAAAAAATTATTTTTGTATGAGAAACCTACTAATCGGTCATTAATACACAACTACTTGGCATACAAAAATGAATCCGTCTAAAAGAAAAATATTAGAAAAAGCATTCTCACTCTTTCTGGTAAAGAGCTACAATTCTGTTTCCATGCGGGAAATACAGGAATTATCCAATGTATCGCGAGGAGCTATATACCATCATTTCAAAAGTAAAGAAGAAATATATGAAGATGTGGTTAACGAATACCTTCTGCCCATCTACCTGAACTATTCGTTAATTGCCGAGGGAGAGAAAAAAACGCTTCAGGATGCCATTCTGGGAGTCATAAAGTGCCGTCAAAATCACGTTAATACGTTGAAAGAAATAACTTCTGCCAAATTAATTGATTTCTATTTCTTCAAGTTTCTTTTTCAAGCTTCCGAGCATTCCTCCAATTTTAATGAACAAGTAGGAATACTTATGGAAAAAGAATTGACAGGATGGAAAAATATCATCAAATTTGCCATGAGAAGCGGCGAATTAAGAGCCGACATTGATGTAGATTTTGTTGCCGAATGGATTATTTCTACCCCTTTCGGCTTAGGTATTACAACAGCATTCAGCAATGCTAAATTTAATTTTAACGACCTGCGGACAACCTACCTCAAACTCTACAGCACTATTAAGAAAAACAGTATTTATTGATAGCGGTTTTTTAGTACAAATTTTCAAGGATTAACAGCAAAATTTCATGTTTAGTCCTGTAGGGAGGCAACATATATTTTTAAAGACGATTGTCCGTAGGACATCCATATCAATAGAAAAATAGCATTACAATTTGCAATTTTTCCCCATAGGGGATACACAAATGAACGGGTGAATGTCCTACGGACAATTTATACGGGGAATTAAATTATTTTCTATTGATATTATGCCCTACGGGCAATCCTATTATCAATATTTTCGTATCTTAGGTTTTGATGATATTTCCTGTATTTCCATCAATAGTTCATCACAAACAAAAATTCTTACAGTTGAAGATGTAAGTAATGATTTCAGTACCGATAATCTTTTTCCGATAAGAAATGAAATCCAAAGGTTTGTATCAACAATTATGTTCATTTATACCTTACGGATTTAAGTTCCGATAAAATATCCTCTTCTGATACAACAATATTTTTAGGACGGCTTAAAATATAGTTGCGAAGCGTATCCGACTTGGTTTCAATAACCCAGCCCATCTTTTTTGCTAAGGCTTTCAAAAGTCTTACATCTGATTTCGGAACATTCATTTGAATATTTTGTAAAACTGTTTCCATCTTTATAATCTTATTTTCAATTACAAATATATATGAAATAATTTTATATTTCAACTCTCCCCATCTTCAATACAAATACTTTTGCCTAAATAAATCTATATCCACATGAAGAACTTTTTTAAGGTAATTTTCAGGCGATCCATAGCTCTTTTTCAGTTGTTCTATACCGGCCAACAGAAATTCGGGTTTAACGTCATACAAAGGCTTTAAATTAGGGTATTCGTTGGTTATGTCTGCATATTTATCTCCCAAGTACATGGCAGAGGCCAAATAATCTTCCAAAATCACTTTTTCGTCCACATTCAAGGCAAAAAGAACAAGAGCTGTTCCCATTCCGGTACGATCTTTACCGGCTGAACAATGAAACATAACCGGAATATTCTTTTCATTTTGCAAAATGCCGAAAAATTCGCGGTATTGTTTTACACACAACGAATCACTCACCAATTTCACATTCATACTCATCATAATCGAATCCATTTGAGGAATAGAAAATTCAGCAAGTTCTTCCATACTCAAACTGCCTGCATCAATGGGCAGATGATAACTGCTTTTTACCGAAGCAGGAACTTTATCAGGAGCGCTTTTAACTTCTTCATCCGTTCTAAAGTCCACTAACGAAACAATGGGATTACTCGACAAGTAATTCAAATCCGATTCCGAAAGCTTATATAAATCATCGGAACGAAATAATTGACCCCATTTTATGTATTTTCCATCGTTATTCCTGATACCTCCCAAATCCCTGAAATTGTATCCGCCGGCCATGGGTAAACGTCTTTCGGCCAATATGCCTCTACCTCTATCGGTTATCAACTGAAAATAGACCCTTGACGAATCGCTTACATTGAGAGTATGCCTGCCTGCTTCAAATCCGCCGGCTATGGGTTCGGAATAGTCTATTTTATCGACCGAAGCGCCCGAATATAACACCCACTTGCCGCCCACATTGATGACCAAGCTAGACACCTTGGTCTCTTTATTCCGTATAATGCTCGCCACATCCGAAATATCTTCGCCTTCGTAAAAAGCGATTCCTGTGTTTTTATCGGTTTTACTGCAAGAAGCCAACAACGAGACAAGAATACACAACACTACATAAAATCTTTTCATAACGACTAATCCTTTAAAAAAACTGATTACAAAGTTAACATATAAAACAATTCAACACCACTTTAGTTTTGAACGATTAATATTCATATATTCTTATTTTAGAAAGAATTAAAAAAACATGGTGGTAATGATACCCTGTTAGTAATGTTGAAAGAAATACCGGAAAATGCTTGTTTCTTTCGTTTTTAAAAATGAATCAAAAGCCAAAACCGATTTATCAACAGATTTTGCAAACCTTATTCCGGTTGATTTTCTGTTGGTTCCGTATCTTATCAAAATGTTGTTGAAAACAGCAGTTGTTGAAAATTTATTGACGGAGAATGACTTTTTTTCTGTTGAGAAATTGATAAAATAGTGTTGTTATATTTATGCTTAAAAATTTGAGACTATAAGTTGTTTGTTCTATATACACTTTCTTCGGATAAAACAATTCTATTTTTTTCAACAGATTTCAACAACTTCTTGACAGGTTATTCTTCAATTTCCTGATTGTTTTTTTCAACACAGGGTGCACAATATTTCCGGCTATTTCGTCAAGAGGAAGAAGAACAAAATTCCGTTCGTGCAGGTGAGGGTGGGGGAGAGTGAGCTTGTCGGAATGCAGAATAACATTGTCAAAGAGCAACAGGTCAATATCTATTGTCCGGTCGGAGTATGTTTCGTTGTTCGATTTGGTTGTGCGTCCCAGTTCTTTCTCTATTTCCTGGGTCGTTTGCAGTATTTCGAGGGGAGTAAGTGAGGTTTTTACACGACAGGCGGCATTCAGAAAAAAATTGTCGGAGACAAAACCTACCGGAGCGGTTGTATAAAAAGAAGATAGGGAAACCACTTCCCCTATCTTTTCGCTTATTTTTTCAACTGCGCCATGCAAGTTTTTTTCTCTATCGCCCAAGTTTGACCCCAGACTTAGAAATACATCGTGCAGATTGGTATTGTTCATTGTTGGTGCGTATTGATTATGTCTATATTCTTTTGAACTTGTGCAAAAATTGCCTTTTGTTCGGCGTAGCTAAACTACCTATGCCGAACAAACCATCATATAATCAATATAGCATCGCCATAAGTTCCAAACTGGTAGCCTTCTTTCACGGCCAGGTTGTAGGCGTCCATAATCAGGTCGTATCCGCCGAAAGCGGCTGCCATCATCAGGATGGTGGATTCGGAAAGATGAAAATTAGTTACCAATGAGTTTGCTACACTGAAATCGTAAGGTGGAAAAATGAATTTGTTTGTCCATCCCTGGTTGGGTTTCAGGCGACCGTCGGTGCTAACAATGGTTTCGATGGCGCGCATTACGGAAGTACCTACTGCGCAGATATTGTATCCGTTTTCCTTGGCCTTGTTCACAATATTGGCGGCTTCTTCGGTAATAATCATTTGCTCCGAGTCCATTTTATGCTTGGTGAGGTCTTCCACATCTATGTCGCGGTAGTTTCCCAAACCCGAATGGAGGGTGATAAACGAAAAATCGATGCCTTTTATTTCGAGGCGCTTCATTAGTTCGCGACTAAAGTGCAGGCCGGCAGCCGGAGCAACAACAGCTCCTTCGTTTTTGGCGAAAATAGTTTGATAGCGTTCTTTATCGTCCTTATCTTCGGGTCGTTTCAAATATTTGGGTATGGGTGTTTCGCCCAAGGCGTAGAGCGACGATTTGAATTCCTCAGCCGGACCATCGTACAAAAATCGCAATGTGCGTCCGCGGGAAGTGGTGTTGTCAATTACTTCGGCAACCATCGAGTCGTTTTCGCCGAAGTACAGCTTGTTGCCGATGCGTATTTTTCGGGCCGGATCTACCAACACATCCCACAAATGGAGTTCTTCGTTGAGTTCGCGTAGGAGAAAGACCTCAATTTTGGCTCCTGTTTTTTCTTTATTTCCGTACAACCGCGCCGGAAAGACCTTTGTATCGTTGAAAATGAAAACGTCTTTATCGTTATAATATTCCAGAATATCTTTGAATATTTTGTGTTCCATTTTGCCTTCTTTGCGATCAATGACCAACATGCGCGATTCGTCCCTGTTTTTGGCAGGATATTGGGCTATCAATTCTTCGGGTAAATTGAATTTGAATTGTGAAAGTTTCATATACAGAATGTATTAATTGTTTAATTAACAGTTATTTTTTCGATAAGGGCGTCGAAATCATCAACAGACATACATTTATCTAACGTAATTTCTCCGATTCTGGTACGTTCAAGCCCTGTTAAATGTGCTCCTGAGTTCATCGCCAAGCCAATGTCTCTTGCTAAAGCCCTTATATAGGTGCCTTTACTGCAAACCACTCTTATTTTTATGACGGGCAAATTATAATCTAAAAGTTCTATTTCGTCTATCGCCAGCGTTTTGGGTTTCAGTTCAACGGCTTGGCCATCACGTGCCAGGTCGTAGGCCCTCATTCCGTTTATTTTACAGGCCGAAAAAGCCGGTGGCGTTTGTTCTATTTCGCCGATAAATTCCGACAAGGTTTTTTCAACCAGCTCTTTACTTATATGTTCTGTCGGAAAAACACCGTCCACTTCCGTTTCCAAATCGAAAGAAGGGGTTGTTTTTCCCAAGCCAATGGTGGCTACATATTCTTTCGTTTGATATTGAAATGTCTCTATCAATTTGGTTTTTTTCCCCGTGCAAATAATCATTACTCCGGTTGCCAAGGGGTCGAGCGTACCGGCATGACCCACCTTGAGTTTTTTTATTTTCAGCCTTCGGCACAGATTAGACCTTAGTTTGCTAACCAAATTGAAGGACGTCCAATGCAAAGGTTTATTTATATACACGATTTCGCCTGCAACAAAATCCATATTCATCTTACATAATGGTTAATTCGTAACCCAGTAGTGTCATAACCAGTATAATACCGCCTATCACAATGCGATACCAACCAAAAAGCTTGAATCCGTATTTTGTGATGAATCCGATGAAGAATTTGATAGCCAGCATGGCCACTACAAAAGCCACCACATTTCCGAGTATCAGCGTACCCATGTTTTCGGTCAATATATCAATGCCATTTGGTTCTAAAAACAGTTTCAACAATTTATAGCCCGATGCGGCAGCCATGGTTGGCACAGCCAGAAAAAACGAAAATTCGGCCGCATTTTTCCGGTTAAGCCCTTGTGCAAGACCGCCAAAAATGGTGGACATCGAACGCGAAACGCCCGGAATCATCGCAATACACTGGAAAAAGCCGATGATAAGCGCATTCTTCTTGGTTATTTCCTGATCTTCTTTTGGTTTGTTGAACCAGTTGTCCATAAACAACATGACAACGCCACCCAGTATGAGCGTGATGGATACCACTTGCACATTCTCCAACAGCTCGTCTATTTTATCGCTGAATATAAATCCGAAAAATGCCGCAGGAAGAAAGCCGATAAAAAGTTTCAGGTAAAAATCCCAGGATTGCAAAAACCGTTTCCAGTAAAGAAACAGAACAGATAATATGGCTCCGAACTGAATGATAACGGTAAACGCTTTCACAAATTCGGTGCTTTTGACGCCCAAAATGCTTTGTGTAATAATCATGTGCCCCGTTGACGACACAGGCAAAAACTCGGTCAGTCCCTCAACAATGGCAATGATAATAGTTTCTAATACGTTCATGCTATTTTATTTGTCTGTTTCGTTGGGTTTGCCTTGAAATAAAATGCCGACAATCATCAGTAAAAAGCCGGAAAAGCACACCATTGGGGCAACTACGGTTCGTCTTGTACTAAAAATATCGGCTTGAAAACCTTCTTCAATTGTTGAGGCAGAACCGGTCATCAGCAAAAACCCGATGATGACGATAAGTACCGAAACAGCACAGATAATATAATTTTTTTTGCCGAAAGCATATTCTTTTTTGTCCATAGATGTAAGTAAAAAAATTAGATATAATAAAGATTGTTAGTTTTCATTTTCAAGTATTTATTCACAGCCGACCGGGTAGCCAGCCAGGTGAGCAGTATGCCAAATGCTAAAACGGCTGCATAAATAATCAGCAAATCGCTGATTTGTATGATTGAAATCATCTCGGGATATTCTTTTATGGAAGAATAAACCAGGATGGTTATTAACATATCGGCTATTATGGCGGCAACTACACCCATAAAGACAGTACCTTGCACAAATGGCCTCCTGATAAACGAATCGGTGGCTCCAACCAGCTGCATGGTATTGATAATAAACCTCTTGGAATAGATATTTAAACGAATGGTGTTTCGGATGAGGGTAAACGAGATAAACAGCAACACCAGAGCCATAGCCAGCAGCGCCGTCCCTATCTTCGACAGATTGGAGTTGACCATTTCGAGGTCGTCCTGACTGTAAATAATGTTTTTAACTACCTTTTCTCCTTTCAGTATTGCTTCAACAACTTTCATGCTGTCGGGGTTGGCATATTCTGCTTTCAGGTTGATGTCGAAACAGCTGGAAGCCGGATTGTAACCGAGTATTTCTTCGGGGTCTTTTCCCAAATCGGTAATCAATTGTTTTTTTATTTCTTCTTTGCTGACAAACTTGACTTCTTTGGTAAAAGGCTTATTTTGCAGTTGATTTTGTAATTTGGCAATATCGGCGCCTTTCATCGTATCCGATATTTCGACCGTGATGGCGATATTCTCTTTAACGAGCGATGTAATTCTCTTTCCAAAAAAACCGACTAGAATTGTTAGCCCCAACAACAATAAGACCAGCGTAATACTTACGGCAGTAGTCATTCCGGCGCCCCATAACGAGGAAGAACCACCTTGTCTGTTTTTTGCCATATTTTATACAAGTATTCTCTTTGATTTATAAAATGGGTACAACAACCCTAAGTTTGATGCAAAGGAACAAAATAAAAACCATGCAAGAGAATATTTTTACTTTTTTAAGAAAAGAAGGGGAGGGGTTAAAGTTCAAGGTTCAAAGTTCAAGTTTTCGGGTTCAAAGTAGAGACGTGACGCGTATTTCGTAGGGGCGTATGGCATACGCCCGCTGCCGCGAACGGGTTTTGTAGGGGCGAAATATCTTTCGCCCGCTGCTGCGAACGGGCGTTTTGAGAATGGTAATTTTGATAGCCTTACCTTACCTCCCCCATTTGGTCAGAGCAACCACATGAAAAAAGTCCAAAGGACTTTAATATGAATAACCCCCAATGAAGCGAAACGTAGTGAGCGATTGGGGGCGGGTAGGTACAGCTCTTTTCACCAACGCCGAAGGTGTTGAACAACAACGAGTGTGCATTCAACCCCCATTGGGAGCAGGGCTGTTAAGTTCTATTGATAAACACTCGTTTTTGTGCCGTTAGGCACAATATGTTGGTAGAAATGTTGTTCTCTTCTCTTCTTCGTGCCGTAGGTACGAGATGTGTGTATATTGCGTACCTGACGGCACGCTCTTAGGGATGAGAATCTGTTTTCTACCAACATATTGTGCCTAACGGGATAAAACTTAACAGCCCTGCCATTCGGGGGGTGGGTAAGCGTGGTCGCTTTCCGCAATAATTTATTAATTTCAAAATACTAGAATAGTATAATTTGATGGGCGTTTTTTGGGTGAAACAGGCTTAAAATCCAATTTTTGGGCGCTAAGCAGTCAAACAACTAAAAAGAGCTTGTCCCCCCAATTGATAGACGCGAACACCCAATGCACGGAAGAAATAGAATTCAATTATAATAAATTGATTATCAATGTATATATAAATAGTTGAAACGCTATTTTTCCGTCTTTTCACTGTACTGATTCCGGTTATGAGCTATATAAAATACTTCTTCTATTTTAATGGTATAAGTGAAATTATCTATTAAATGGACACAAATACGGCGAGCGATTTTTTTTGCCGTATCTATCGCTTTTTTTAAACTAAAAATAATCTATTAACACCAATATACTAGAATAGTATAATTTATAAAGGCGGTTTTTATTGTGCGAATATAGAAAAAAACACCTACCTCCGAAGTCTGAATATTATCGGTAAAGTATAATATACATCCACCGGTTTGCCGTTCTTTTTCCCCGGTGTCCATTTCGGCATTTTATTCACCACCCGTATGGCTTCGGCATCAAGAACGGGCGATAAGCTTCTCATAGCTCCGGCATCTTTAACCGAACCGTCTTTCGCAACTACGAAGCGAACAATTACACGCCCTTCTATTCCGGCTTTAGAAGCTTCAACAGGATACCTCAGGTTATTGGCAATAAAAGCCATTAATTTCTGCCGTCCACCCTTAAATTCCGGCATTTCTTCACCAGTAGTAAAATAAACGCCATTTTCATCCATTTTGGGTGCAGGCCTTTTGGCTTCCGCCGCATCAGGGTTTTTCTTCACCTCATCATCGCTCAATTTGAATATAATCGGCAATGTATAACGTACATCCACCGGTTTACCGTTTATTTCCCCGGGCGTCCATTCGGGCATCAAGCCGACTACCCGTAAGGCTTCGGCATCGGTTTCGGGCGACAAGCCTCGTATAACTTTCGCACTACTAATCGAACCGTCTTTGGATACGACAAAACCAACAAAAACACGGCCTTGAACACTATCTGCTGCCGCTTTTGGGGGATATTTTAAATTGTCTCCGACAAATGCCAGCAGGCCATCTGTTCCTCCCGGAAATTTCGGCATTACTTCAACAGAGCTGTGAGCGCTGTCTTTTGCAGCCTTATATTGTTCTCCCAGCGGAGTGGTGGCAGAGCTAACGCCATCTACCGGCGTTTGAACCGAATCGGGCGAAGCCGGTACGGCGCTTCCGAATATCATTATTGTTGCTACTGGAATGGCCAGCAAATACTTGGCCGACATGTTGTGTTTATTCTTCATGGCAATATGTTTTTAAAATTATCAATATTCAACCCACGCTTCCTTCGAGGCTTATTTGCAGCAGTTTTTGCGCTTCAACGGCAAATTCCATCGGCAGTTTTTGCATCACTTCTTTGGCATAGCCATTCACTATCAATCCTACGGCATCTTCGGTAGGAATACCGCGCTGGTTGCAATAAAAAATCTGGTCTTCGCTGATTTTTGAGGTCGTTGCCTCGTGCTCGACTATGGCCGTATTGTTGTGAATGTCGGTGTAGGGAAAGGTATGCGCCCCGCATTTGTCGCCCAGCAAAAGGCTGTCGCATTGCGAGTGGTTTCTGGCGCCCTCGGCCTTTGGCGAAACTTTCACCAGGCCGCGGTAAGAGTTTTGGCTTTGTCCGGCGGAGATGCCTTTCGATACAATGCGGCTTTTGGTGTTTTTGCCAATGTGTATCATTTTTGTTCCGGTATCGGCTTGTTGGTAGTTGTTGGTGAGGGCAACCGAATAAAATTCCCCCGACGAATTATCTCCGGCCAGGATGCAGGACGGATACTTCCAGGTGATAGCAGAGCCTGTCTCTACCTGCGTCCACGATAATTTGGAGTTTATTCCCTTGCAAAGCCCCCGCTTGGTTACAAAATTATAAATCCCGCCAACTCCTTCCTTATTGCCCGGATACCAGTTTTGCACGGTAGAATATTTCACTTCGGCCCTATTGTGTACCACAATTTCCACAATGGCGGCATGAAGCTGGTTTTCGTCGCGCATGGGAGCGGTACAGCCCTCGAGGTAACTGACATACGAATCGTCGTCGGCAACAATCAACGTCCGTTCAAACTGACCGGTATTGGCCGCATTGATGCGAAAATAGGTGGACAATTCCATGGGGCAGCGAACCCCCTTGGGTATATACACAAACGAACCGTCGCTAAACACCGCCGAATTGAGCGCGGCGAAAAAGTTGTCGCGGTACGAAACCACCGACCCCAGGTATTCTTTCACCAGCTCGGGATGTTCCTTCACCGCCTCGCTGAACGAGGAGAAGATAATCCCTCTCCTGGACAAATCTTCTTTAAAAGTTGTTTTCACCGAAACGCTGTCCACCACCGCATCAACAGCCATTCCAGCCAGCTGTTTTTGTTCCTGCAGCGGAATACCCAGCTTGTTGAAGGTTTTTATCAGTTCGGGGTCCACCTCGTCCATGCTTTTCGGCCCCTCTTTTTGTCTGGGTGCGGCATAGTAGCTGATGGATTGGTAATCTATTTGTGGAATCTTGAGATGCGCCCAGGTTGGCATCTCCAATGTCAACCAATGCCTGTAAGCCTCCAGCCTGAACCGGAGTAACCACTCCGGCTCGTTCTTTTTAGAAGAAATAAGCCTCACAACATCCTCATTCAGCCCCTTGGTAATAACATCCGTATCGATGTTGCTAAAAAACCCGTATTTATATTCGCCGTTTGTAAAATCGTCTAATATATCGTCTTGATCATTGTCCTGCATAAGCGTCATAATTTAGATGCAAATTTACGAAAAATAGGGGAAGATTGTTTATGTATCGTTGTTTTTTGTGGAAAAGAGTAGGTAAAATGCTATTAAGTGGGAGTATAACCCAGCCTCCTTGTGTCTCCAATTCGTTGTTGAATTTCCGAAAACTTTCCTGTTTTGCAAACTTTTCGGAAATTGCGTAGGGGAAAACCTATCCGTCTGCCCCTGACGATGAGAGGCTGTGTCATAAGTCTGTCATTGCGGGTCGGAGCCCGCAATGACAAATTCAGAAAAGAGACTTATGACACACACCTCTACTTCATTCACCATTTATTTCATCTTCACCCCCAATCCCGCAGGCAGATAAAACGTATCGTTTTTGTCTATATATACTGCAACCGAACCCAAATCGAAGGCCGTTTTGTTGAGGTAGGCTACCGATTTGAATGCTGGAATTTCGAGGGTGTTTCCGCCTTTTTTTACTATTAGTACGGGGAATTTGGTCGATTTGTCTATTGTGTATTCCAGACCTTTGAAAACTTCGGTGTGTTTTGCGAATACTTTTTTTGTTAGTTCGGGCAGCGTTGTTTTCAATCCCAGCACATCAAACAAGTAAGCGTTTATTTGCATATTGGTATTCATGCCCGTGGGAGGGGTGCCCTGAGGGTGGTAAGCCGCTAAAAACACTTCCTCGCCCGTATGTCCTCCGCTGGTGAAGCCGAACCACAGGTGTTTGTTGAATATGTTTACTATTGTGTTGCCCATGTTTTTGCTGTCGCTGGCTTTCATGTAGTCCACCAATTTGTAGTTTTGCGAACCTGCAAGCGCCTTCACATCGTCCCCGGTTAAATCAATGCCGGTATATTCCTTGAAAACTGCTGCAAATTTTTCGGGCTTTTCTTTCAATAACAGTTTTTCCATTCCTTGCGATGTTCTTTTTATTTTGGAGACGCCACCGAATAGTTTTTCGATGCTGGCGCGGTCGTAACTGGGCAAATCGCGCCGACCAATTGTAAATCCGCTGTTTCCATGGTCGGGAAGGATGATAACCGCTGTTTCGCCGTTCTTTTTAGCAAACTCTATGGCCGCTCCTACGGCCTTATCGAAGGCCAGAAACTCGGAAATGCATCCCACAGGGTCGTTTGCATGGGCAGCCCAGTCCACCTGACTCCCTTCGACCATCAGGAAGAATCCATTTTTATCCTTCGACAGCAGGTCGATCGCCTTGCTTGTCATTTCTTCCAAAGACGGAACCTTTGCCGGATCGCGATCTAAATCGTAGGGAAGCGCTCTGTCGCCAAAAAGCGCCCACACCTTGCTATTGTCGCGGTAGTTGCGGAAAGCCGACAGGTCGTCTTGAATCAATTTGGTGCCGTTATTGGCAAAATGCTGTTTAATATCGTCTGTCAGCAGACTGTTTCCTCCTCCAAACAATACGTTGAGGTTGTTGTATGCTATTTGCGGGGCGATGTAATCGTAGGTTCCCCGGCTGTAATAATGCGATGAACAGTCGGCTGGGGTGGCATGTGGAAATTCGCAGGTGAAAACCATCCCTGTGGCTTTGTTGCGGTCTATTCTGGCCGCCTCGAGGATGGTAACCAGTGGTTGGTAAGCCATGCCGGGGTCAACCGGATACAAATCGTTTGCAGGGTCGGCAACCGGATAAATGGCCACATTGCCGGTTTGTTGAGGCACGCCCGTCATGTAGCAGGAGGTGGTTGGCGCCGAATCGCCTATCGGTGCATTGGACGAAAAAGTTTGCACCGTTCCGCACATATACGGGTCGAGATTCAGATTTTTCCCCAGTTTATTGTAAAAGTTAAACCAGCGGGCAGCCGACACCACTCCGATAGATGTGCCGTCGGGAATCATCAGAATCACATTTTTTACGGGTTTCACGTCCTTCGGATAAACCTTTCCCCAACCGGGGCTAACAATCAGGCATACAAGCACAACAAAAATTACTATTTTTTTCATCGGTACATTTTTTTGAAATTCGTACAAATATAAGCTTTTAAGAAAATCAATGCGCATTATTTGATAATAAATCTTTGAAATAAATCCCTTATCTTTGTTTTTTGATTAAAAGGTATAAAAAGTATTTATGACTAAAAAGAAGCCCCTGATTTTTATTACGAATGACGATGGTTATCAGGCCAAAGGAATAAAAACGCTTATAGAATCGGTAACAGGATTGGGCGAAATAGTAGTAGTAGCGCCGGATGGGCCGCGTTCGGGGATGTCGGGCGCCATAACCAGCATACAGCCAATCCGCGTAGGTTTGATGGAAGAAGACGAAGCAAAAGACCTGAAAATATATGCCTGCACAGGTACGCCTGTCGATTGTGTGAAGCTGGGCATCAGTGAAATAACAGGTCGCCAACCCGATTTGGTACTGACCGGAATCAATCATGGCTCAAATGCTTCCATCTGCGTGCTGTATTCGGGAACGATGGGCGCGGCTATCGAGGGTTGCATTTTCAAAGTTCCCTCCATCGGTTTTTCCCTGTTAGACCATCGCCCCGATGCCGATTTTTCCAATGCCGAAGCCATCACCCGCAAACTCAGCGAGGAGATTCTGAAAACCGGTTTGCCCGAAGGCGTGTGTCTGAATGTAAATATCCCCACCGGAAAATTGCAAGGCATCAAAGTATGTCGCCAAACAGCCGGGCGGTGGGTCGAAGAATTTGCCCGCTCAAAAGACGGAGCAAACAAGGAAATCTTCTGGTTAACAGGTCGTTTTGAGAACGATGAGCCCAATAACCCCGAAACCGACGAATGGGCCTTGGCCAACAACTACATATCCATCGTCCCCACCAAAATAGACATCACGGCACATGAGGTGATAGAGGGCTTGAAGGGATTGGAGAGAATTTTGCCCTTGGAAGGGTGATGTATTGGAGTAATTTTGTAATTTTACAGTGTGATAAAAACAGTTAGATGATTGCAATAGAAAATAACCGCTTTTCAGAGAATTTGTTTTGGGATGCCGATATGAATGATTTGGATTTGGACGTACACAAAACGTATGTCGTCGGGCGGGTATTGGACTATGGCGAGTGGAACGACTGGCAAATTATCCGCAATTATTACGGAATGGAAGAGTTGAAAACGATAGCCTTGCGCATCCGCACGATGTTTCCAAAATCGCTTTCGTTCATTGCCACCATGACAAATACGCCCGAAAACCAGTTTCGTTGCCACGAACAAGTGAAGGCTAAGAGACATGGGAATTATTTTATATCATGAGCGATATTATAAATCAATAAAATAGAAGATAAGAAACAGATATTAAGCGTATTAATACGCACATTTTAAAATTTTGGAAAAAGCGTTTAGCTTTCTGAAATTAGGACATTCAAAAAATAACAAATTAATTCATTAAATGTCTATTGAAGGACGGACGTAAAACAAATTTTATAATGAAAAAATATTTTTTAGACATGGCAAAAAGTAGTCCCGTCCCTAATGGACCAAGTCAACATCCGGGTAAGCTTTCAGGAGGTGGAAGAGGAAATAATCCATCAAAATAAGTGAGTTGAAACTCTCCGCCGTCGGCATAATATCCTCGTTACGTCAAACTAAAAGCAGGCCTCCGGTCTGCTTTTTATGCTCAACAAAGAAACGGAATACCCCCACAAAACTAAGTTAAGGCTTTCAGCCTTAGCCTATCCGGACTTTTTCAAGGTTGGCCCTGCGGAATACCCCCGCAAACCATCAAAATTAAAAACGAATTGCTACCTTTGCAGAAAATACATGTGGAGCATGGCAGCAGACATCAACGAATTATTGGAGCGACTGAATATCACAGATGAATCGGTGAATATTGAGGCAAAGCGGGCTGGAAAAATCGACAGGTCTGTCATGGAAACTATAAATGCTTTTTCCAATGAACCTAATTTGGGCGGAGGCTACCTGCTATTAGGTGTGGAGCAGGACGAATCCGTCGAAACTCCGCAGTATGTCGTTACCGGAATAAGTGATCCCGATAAATTGCAATTGAATTTGAGTTCGCAATGTGCCGATTCTTTTAATCAAACCGTTCGACCCGAAATTAACGTAGAAACGATAGACGGTAAAAATGTCTTACTTGTCTTTGTGCCGGAACTGCCAGCCTCGCAAAAACCGATTTATTTCAAGGATAAAGGCTTGCCTCGTGGTGCATACAGACGAATTGGATCAAGCGACCAGCGTTGCTCCGATGATGATTTGTTTATCTTTTACCACAAAGAAGACGAGCTTGATGGTAGCATTATTAAAAATTCGGGATTAGATGACATTAGTGAAGAAGCCATTGCTTTGTATCGCAATCTGCGAGCAAGAGTCAACCCTTATGCCGAAGAATTGCAATACGATGATATTGAATTATTGCAGTCTTTGGCTTGCCTGAAACAGGAAGCGGACAAATACTATTTGACGTATGCCGGCTTATTAGTGTTTGGTAAACGAACCTCCCTTCGCCGTTTACTCCCCATGGTTCGGGTAGATTATATCCGAGCGCCGGGCAATACATGGATTGAAGACCCTGATAATCGTTTTACCACAGTAGATATGCGTGGCTCGTTGCTCGAAATGGTGCAAAGAGCTTTCAATCTTGTTTCCGATGATTTGCCCAAAGGTTTTTTATTGCCCGAAGGCGAATTGCAAGCGGGCAGTAATGGGCTTCCTGCCCGTGTCTTGCGTGAAGCAATAGTCAATGCAATGATTCACAGAACATTTAGAGTAAATCAGCCTATACAAATCATTCGTTACAGCAACCGTATTGAGATAAGTAATCCCGGCTTTTCATTGAAACCGGAAGAACACCTTGGTATTCCGGGGTCAGTAAACAGAAATCCTATTATTGCAACTATATTTCACGAGACCAATTTGGCTGAGACCAAAGGCTTTGGTATTCGTACCATGCGTTTATTAATGGAAAAAGCACAAATGTTGCCTCCTACTTTTGAGAGCAATCACGGCCTCAATCAATTTACTATCCGTCTCCTGTTGCATCATTTCTTGGGAGAAGAAGATGTGAATTGGCTTGCCAAATTCAAGGGTTTCGACTTGAATGAAGACCAAAAACGCTCGTTAATTCTCACAAGGGAAGTTGATGCAATAGACAATCCTACTTATCGACAGCTCAACGGAATTGAAATGCTGAAAGCCAGCATAGATTTGCGAGATTTGAAAAACAAAGGAATCCTCACACAAAAAGGAAAAGGTAAGCAGACTTACTATGTCCCTGGTGAAGAGTTCATAAACTTGTTGCCTATTCGTGAGGATAGTTTAACGAACCAGTTCGATGCTTTAACGAACCAGTTCGATGCTTTAACGAACCAGTTCGATGCTTTAACGAACCAGTTGCCTGATGACTTAAAAGAAGAAATAAAACTATTAAAGCACAGGAGTAAGAAAGAGAATATAAAAAATGTGATACTTGCTTTATGTGAATGGAATCCACTTACATTAAGTCAAATAGCTGAAATGATGAATAGAACCGGCGAAAAACATTTGTTATATACCTATATTACACCGCTACGCAAACAAGGCAAATTGGAATACACCATTCCTGAAATGCCGAATCATCCTAAACAGGCATATCGTACGGCAAACAAGAAGTGAATAAAAACAAAACTCATGAAATACTTTATAATAGCAGGCGAAGCCTCAGGCGATTTACATGCCTCGAACTTGATGGCGGGATTGAAGAGGGAGGATGCGGAGGCCGATTTCAGGTTCTTTGGCGGAGACCTTATGCTGGCGCAGGGTGGGGTGTTGCTGAAGCATTACCGCGAACTGGCTTTCATGGGCTTTGTGCCGGTTCTGTTGAATCTGCGGACTATCCTTCGCAACATGAAGATGTGCCAACAGGCTATTGTTGACTACCGCCCCGATGTGGTTGTTTTGGTCGATTACCCCGGCTTCAACCTGAAAATCGCTGAGTTTGTGAAGAAAAACACGGCAATTCCTGTCTATTACTACATTTCGCCCAAGGTGTGGGCTTGGAAAGAGTACCGCGTGAAATCGTTTAAGAAGTACGTCGATAAAATGTTGTGCATCCTGCCTTTTGAGGTGGATTTTTATAAGAAGCATAACTACAAGGTCGATTATGTGGGCAATCCTACGGTGGATGCTGTGGCCGGTTTTCGCGATAAAAACAAGGGTGATACAGCCAGTCTTTTTCGCGAAGAAAATCGCTTGTCCGCCAAGCCTGTTGTGGCGTTGTTGGCCGGAAGTCGGCAGCAGGAAATAAAGGATAATCTGCCCGCCATGCTGGAGGCTGTAAGTCGATTTGGGGATTATCAGGCAGTTATTGCAGGGGCGCCCGGCATCGAACCGGACTACTATAAAAAATATGCGGGGAGCGATTCGTCCATTGTTTTCGGGCAGACCTACCGCTTGCTGGAATATGCCGATGCCGCTTTGGTAACTTCGGGAACGGCGACCCTCGAAACCGCTCTTTTCCGCGTGCCGCAGGTGGTGTGTTACAGAACGCCACTACCCCGGTTTACATACTGGGTGTATAAAAATCTGCTGACCACGGAATACATTTCGCTGGTGAACCTGATTGCCGGAAAAACCGTTGTGCAGGAGCTATTCGCCAAGTTTTTCTCCGTCAAAAGTATTGGCGATGAGCTGGATAAAATGCTGAACGATACCGCTTACCGGAACGAGATGTTGGCCGGATACGACCGCATAATAGCGATTCTCGGCGCACCCGGCGCATCGGGCAGGGCGGCCAAGTTAATAGTGAACAGCCTTAGTAAAGAAACAAAATAATTCATCATGATAAGTAGCTTAAAAAGATTCATATTCCGCTTTGTTAAACTCGAAACTTACCTCAAACTGATGCAAAGCGGCTATTTTGCAGCCTATAATTGGGGGATACTCAAATCGAACGAAACCTACAAGTACCATTATTTTGTCAGGAACTTGATAAAGAAAGGCGATACGGTGATAGATATTGGCGCCAATCTGGGCTATTATACCTTCCTGTTCTCGAAGTGGGTAGGCGATGCCGGCAGGGTTTATGCCGTAGAGCCGATTGAAATTTTCAACAAAGTACTGCAAAGGAAAGCAGGCAAACAGAAAAACGTTACATTTTTCCCTTATGCTTTGGGCTTGGAAGAAAAAGAGGTGTTGATGGTAACATCCTCCGGTGCGGGCTACCTGAGAACCGGACTGCCGCATGTGTTCGACCCGAAGAGGGACAGCTCTCCGCAGGCACAGGATTTTTCGTTCACCGTAGAAATGAAGGTCCCTTCGGTTTTGTTCAGGGACATTGACCGGATTGACTACATCAAATGCGACATCGAAGGCTTTGAATACACGGCGCTTACCGAAATGGAGGACATCCTCAAACGCCATAAACCAACTGTTCAGGTGGAAGTATGGGCCGACACCGAACAGCAACTACTCGATTATTTCGATTCGCTGGGATACACGCCCTACAAACTGCTGAAAAAGAAACTGGTATCGGACAAAGACCTGATTAAACAAGCAGGAGGCGACTACATTTTTATTCCGAACAGCGACAAGAGATAACTGATAACCTAGGCTCATGCCGAAAAACTGGGGATGACAACTATCCAGCACAGCAAACACAAAACATAGGAACGCGAATCACGCGGATTACGCAAATTTTCGCAATTTATATATTATTCAAAATCAGTCAATTAATAAAATCAGTTGCGCAAATTCGCGTAATCCGCGTAATTTGCGTTCTTCTTGTGTTCGACTATTTACCCCCATATTTCCGGCATGTTCCATAATCTACCGGAACGATTCGATAAGCGCATTAAAGTTGGAGGTGAACAAGCGCACGGCTATTGCCATAAGGATGATGCCGAAGAACTTCCGCATCACATAAACGCCGCCAACGCCCATTATCCGCTTCACAATTCCCAGGTTCTTCAGGACAAGGAATACGATTACGATATTGAGGAACAGGGCAATGATAATATTCACGATGTCGTATTCGGCACGTATCGACAAAAGCGCAGTAAATGTGCCGGGGCCGGTAATCAGGGGAAAAACAACAGGCACAAGCGTAGAAGAGCCCTCGGGCGCATCATTCTTAAAAATCTCAATGCCGAATATCATCTCAATCGAAATGATAAATATGACCAACGAGCCGGCCACAGCAAAAGATGACACATCCACATTAAAAAGCTGCAATATCCACTCCCCCACAAACAAAAAAACCACAAAAATGCAGAACGAATAAACCGAAGCCTGCAAAGGATTCAAGCTCCGCCCCTCCTTCTGAAAATTAAGAAAAACAGGCGCCGACCCCAACACATCAATCAAGGCAAACAAAACCACAAAAACGCTGGCGATTTGGGTAAAATTCAAGTTCATAACAAGTTGTTTTATAAGTACATTGCAAAATTAGTAAAAAATGGGAGTTTTTGATGTGCTTTTTTTTCTGCAATGTTAATTTATTAGTATCTTTGATGCGAAAGTTTTGAGGATGCTGTTCCAAAGATTGGAGGTCAAAATACGCAATTAGTAAAAAGTAATAGATAATTAAACAGCAATGATTTATGTTGAAGTTTGTAAAAAGAATGGTTGCGTATATTTATGAGTTGCAGGCAAGCGGTGGATAGTGGTGCGGGCAGGTAATAACAGAATAAGGTTGAGATTTATTTACAGTCAATAAATCAAAATAATAAGAAAATGAAGGAAAAATTAAATTTAAAAGTAGCAGGAGCAATCATTATGTTCTTGGTTGGTGTTATTATTATGTTATTAACTAGCGATTTACAAACAACAGTAAGATTTATGCAAGTAGTTTATAACATTGGTTTGTCTTTAGTTGTTGCTGGAGTTGTTGGATTATTTGCGGAATTAGCATTTGGTTCTTATTGGTCTACCAATAAGAATGAGTTGCGTGGTGGTATGATGGAGGTTGCAGAAATAAGAAATGGCTATGGAGGCTACCACAATTGGTTAAATCAAAAATCTGTTAAGGAAGTGCAATTTTCTGGACGTTCAGTTTTACACAATATGGAAAGAGACTTTCAAGAACATTTCAGGAATGGCGTTGCAGATATATTTATTCAACAAATGCAGAAAGGAGTGAATATTAAAGTCTTATTTTTGGACCCAGCGTGGAATATGATAAATCAAATATCAACAAGTGAAGGACGTGCAACACCTAAAGCATTATATCTTGATTTAGAAAAATCATTAATAATTATAGAGGAATTAGCAAAGAAATTAGATGAAATAAAACCTATTGGTAGTATAGATATTAAAGTAGTTTCTGAAATTAATCAGTATGCTTACCATTACGTTGATTATAGAAGTGATGAAACATCAGAAATGTTAGTCGGATTTTATTTTGCAGACCAATTAGGTTTTAGGTCATCTCTCTTTAGTGTTGATGATAAAAAAATAAAAAGTAGTTTTAAACAACATTTTGGATTATTATATGGTAAAGCTACTGAATTATTACATTATACGAAAGGACGACCAGTAGAATTTAAGCGAAATTGTTATACAGAAAGAATGGAAATTATTAGAAACAACACAAAATAAGTGATAAAAAATGCCTGCACATAACGTGGCAATTTGCCACAATGGCGGCAGTATCCCGCACAAACAGCAGTGCAATTTTTGAAGTTTCATTCCCGCATGAGCCTCAGTAAGCCCGCCACTGCGCCAAGCCGTCAACACGTTAGCTTTAAGTGTTCCACCGCCACCCCGCCGCCTTAACGAAGAAGATAAAAGTCGTAGAGAGTAGAGATAGAATTTTGGCATTTGTTTTTGAGAATTGGGGATTGAAATAATTTTTTTAGATAAAATATAGGTATAATATGAATATATAATGTATCTTCGCAGTTGAATTTACAGATAAGATACAGATACAATATGGATAAATATATTCAAAAATTAAACTTTGATTTTCTTACAAATCAGCGCGTAATGCAACTGATAGCCGCTATTGACGAATATCGCGGTAAATGGAATGTGGTTGAAAAACACGAAAATCGTTACTTGAAAGAATTGCGAAAAATTGCCACAATAGAAAGTATCGGTTCTTCTACTCGTATCGAGGGTTCTACAATGACGGACGAAGAAGTGAAACAGTTGCTCAAAGACGTAAAAATTACCAAATTCCAAACACGAGACGAACAGGAAGTCATTGGTTACTACGATGTTTTGGAACAAATTTTTGATAATTATTCAGAAATTAAACTCTCGGAAAGTTATATTAAACAACTTCACCAACTTTTGATCAAACACAGCAACAAAGACGAGCGACACCGTGGCGGATATAAACATTTGTCGAACAAAGTCGTAGCAACCTACCCGACAGGCGAGCAAAAAGTAATTTTTTCCACCACAGAACCCGCATTTGTTGAAGGCGAAATGTTTGAACTCATCGAATGGACAAACCGTCAATGGCAGGACAAAGCAATACACCCGCTCATAGTTTTATCCGTTTTTATTTACGAGTTTTTGAGCATACACCCTTTTCAAGACGGCAACGGCAGGTTAAGTCGTTTGCTTACAACGCTTTTTCTTTTGCAACTTGGCTATGAATTTATGCAGTATATTTCGTTTGAAAATCACATTGAAACACACAAAAAAGCATATTACGATGCCTTAATTACGGCACAGCGGAAACGAATAAAGCAAGAAGATATTATAGATAAATGGCTGATATTCTTTCTGGAAAGTTTGAAATCATTAAGCGAAAAATTAGACAAAAAATATGATGTTTTCAAACAAAAAGGCGGCTATTTGAACGAGAGGCAGAAATTCTTAAAAGAATTTATCACTAAACAAAAGACCGTTAAAATTTCGGACATAACCGTTGCTTTCCCCGACATTTCGCCTAACACGCTAAAAAAGGACTTGCAATACTTAAAAACCGAACAAATTGTAAGCGCCGTTGGTCAGGGAAAAGGAATGGTTTATGTAATCAATTACCAAAACGACAACACAACAGAACAACCGAGCCTCGCATAACGAGCGGTTTTTTGCTATGCTTTGCCGTACTCCCGCAGAAACGTTAGTGTTAATTTGCAAGTTTATCGCCCGCACAAACATTAGTGAAAGCAAGCACAGCATAAAGCCGCCAACATGTTATATGCGATATGCGATAAATACGATAACAAACACCAGCGCCTAACGGTTCGTGCGTAGTTCGAGGCATGTTGTTTCTAAAAGTGGGGCAGAGTTATAATCCATAAAAACTCTTGTGATGACTAAACTCTTATTTAGGAGTAATTCGTATAGTTGCATGCAAATTGTGCCTCCCCACAAAACAAAAAAAAGACCCACAAACCTGTAAGTCTTCATTCCCAAGGTGGGCGTTGAGGGATTCGAACCCCCGACCCTCTGCTTGTAAGGCAGATGCTCTGAACCAGCTGAGCTAAACGCCCTTGTTGTTTTTCTGCATTTTCGCTCAAATGCGATGCAAAGATATAAAAAATTTGAAGAATGAAAAACTAAATGGGATTTTTTTTCGGCAAACGCTCTATTTTATGTGATTTCCAGCCCAAATTCGTCCTGTAGCCGGAGAATGTTCTTATTTTGTTCGACCATCAGGTTGAATTTGTCGCGCGGTGTGTAGGCGAGCTTCTTCTCGTTGTCCTCCGACAGGCGTATTTTCATCTGGATGGAGGAATTTCTTAGTTTGCTCCTCAGTTCGGCCTGTATCTTGTGGCTGAAATCGGTTAGCTTTTGCTCCTGCACCTGATTGTTGACCACTACCTCAAACGTTTGGTTATCAATAAGATTTGGCAGACAGTTCAGCATGGTGTTCCGCAGGTGCTGGTCTTCTCCCACCAAGTCCGATTCGGCAAACGACTTCCATCCGTTGATCAGGTCTAAAGGGGTAAACCGTTCCGACTCTACGGCTGTATTATCCTTTGTTTCAGTTTTTTGCACTTCTTCTTTCTCTTGCGTCATCGCCGAGATGGAGACCCCTAAATTGCTGATAGACGGCGGAGCAAGGGCGCTTTTGGGAGTTTCTTTTGCTACCGTATTTTGTACAGGCCTTTCGGGCGTTGCCGGTTGGCGTTGCTGGGGCTGCGGCGTTTGTGGCTGGGGGGCGACCGGCGATTGTGTTGGCGATTGGGGAACAATCGGATTAATCAGGGAGTTTTTTTTTTCGTCGGCTACATTCGGATTTGTAGTCAGCTGGCACAATTTTATCACCGTTAAATCCGATAATAAGCGTTTATTCCGGCTTTGTCGATAATTCAAATCGCAATCGTTGACAATCTCTATGGCTTTGTACAGCAAGTCGTTGCTGCATTTTTGCGCCATCTCGATGTAGCGGGAACGAATGGAGGCGCCTACCTCGAACAAGGCCGCCGTTTGAGGGTCTTTGCACAACAGCAAGTCCCTGAAATGCGAGGCGATGCCGGTAATAATGTTGTGCCCATCAAAGCCGCGATTGAGAATATCGTTCAATATAAGGAGGGCTTCAACTACATTTCCGTTCAGTACTGCATCGGTCAGCTTGAAATAATATTCGTAATCAAGCACATTCAGGTTGTCGATAACAGCCTTGTAGGTTACATTTCCACCCGTGAAGCTCACCACCTGATCGAATATCGAGAGTGCATCACGCATCCCGCCATCGGCTTTTTGCGCAATAACATTCAATGCTTCAGGCTCCGCTTTCACTCCTTCCTGCTCGGCCACATATTGCAAATGTTCCACTATGTCCGAAATGCTTATCCGGCTAAAATCGTAAATCTGGCAACGCGATAAAATGGTTGGCAGGATTTTATGTTTCTCCGTTGTGGCCAGAATAAAGACCGCATGATGAGGCGGTTCCTCCAAAGTTTTAAGAAACGCATTGAAGGCCGCAGACGACAACATGTGCACCTCGTCGATAATATACACCTTGTATTTACCTATCTGCGGCGGTATCCGCACTTGGTCGATCAGCGAGCGGATGTCATCCACCGAATTGTTGGAAGCGGCATCCAGCTCGTGTATGTTGAACGAGCGTTGTTCGTTAAAAGCCGTACACGATTCACATGCATTGCAGGCATCACCGGTAGCAGTAGGATTCAGGCAATTGATGGTTTTGGCAAAAATACGGGCACAAGTCGTCTTTCCAACCCCACGCGGACCGCAAAACAAGTAAGCATGTGCCAATTTGTTAGAAGCAATCGCATTCTTCAAAGTGGTAGTCAACGCCCTTTGCCCAACTACCGACTGAAAAGTAGAAGGACGGTATTTTCGTGCCGAAACAATGTAATTATCCATGTAGAACTCCTATAATTATCCTTGCAAAGGTACGAAATTTTTTATATGATACGATAATTTTGAGGATGGGAATAAGGGGGAGATTGTTATGAAGCGTATAAGCAAACTTATTTATTGCATTGCTATTGAAAATAATTGTTTTATCTTTATGGCTCTACCCTAGTTTGCCTGATGAGAACTTGTTCATTTGAATAAAAATTCATATCCTTGTTGCTTATAGTAGTCAATAAAATGAATAGCGGATTATTAAATGAACTGATTAAAACTCAAGACCTCAGTATTCTTGAGAAGCATTTGTTATATTCATTTTTAGACAAAAAACGATTAAACCACCAAAGATCTCTCATATTGGCTGAGTATTTCGAGGGCTTTAATTTGGACAACAAATTATATTTGGATGTCCAAATATTGGGAATAGAAACGCTTAAGTCGCTTGAAAATCATTTAGAATTAATCATCCCGACTAACGATCGAAAACAAAACGGAGCTTTCTTTACACCCGACTACATCGTAGATTTTATTATTAACGAAGTAAAACCGCAAGACAATCACAAAAACTTAGATCCAAGTTGTGGTTGTGGTGCATTTCAAATAGGATTGGTCGATTATTATAAAAAAACGGGGAAAAGCATCCGAAAAACTATTCAGGAAAATATCTACGGCTCTGACATTCTTGTATATAATATTTATCGAACTAAATTGTTATTGACAATTTTTGCTTTGCAACATGACGAAATTTTGGAAGAATCAGATTTTAATCTATACCATCAAGACAGTTTGAAAGCAAAATGGAATACTCAATTTGACAATATTGTGGGTAATCCGCCGTATGTTAAATTTCAAGATTTGTCAAATGAAAGCCGCACTTATTTAGCTAAAAATTGGGAAACAGTAGAAAGAGGATCATTTAATTTATATTTTGCTTTTTTTGAACTGGGGTATAAATTACTGAGTCCGAATGGTAAATTAGGCTATATTACACCAAACAACTTTTTCACTTCATTATCTGGAGAATCTATTCGTAAATATTTCCAGCAAAAAAAATGCGTTTCACGAATTATTGATTTTAGCCACAAAAAGGTATTTGATGCTCAAACTTATACTGCAATCACTTTTCTGACTAAACAAGAGAATGAAGCAATAGCATTTGACAGAATTAAAGATAACTATACACCAAAAGATTTCTTGTCAATTGCCAACGGTTCTCCCAATTACCTAAGAGACCTAAATGCAAGGAAATGGCGTCTGTTGAAGAAAGATGAACAAAAAAAATATTCAAATCATTGAAACTATTGGGACACCAATTGGCAAATTATTTGATATTTGTGTTGGTATTGCGACACTAAAAGACGAAGTATTCTTTGTGGACAGCGGTAAGAATAAAAAGGATTGCTATCTAAAATTTACCGAAAAAGGAGCTTTTGAAATAGAAAAAGAAATTACAAAATCTGTTTACAAAATTTCGGATTTCAAAACACAAGAAGAAATTGGACACAATGGAAGAAAAATTATTTTCCCTTATATTATAAAGGGTGGTATTGCAACCCCCATTCCTGAAAAGGAGTTTGAAGAACGGTACCCGAAATGCTATGCTTATTTGTTAAGCGAGAAAGAGGCTCTACTGTTAAGAGATAAGGGGAAAGTTAATTTTGACCCATTTTACGTATGGGGAAGAACGCAAGGATTGACTAGAAGAGGAAAGAAAATTTTAAATCCCACATTCAGCCAAACACCACGATTCTTACTTGTGGAAGATGAGACAGCCTACTTTACAAATGGATATGGCTTTTATTTTCGTGAACAAGAGTATGGGAATTCTCTATTTTCGGAAGACATCAATCCAATAACGAAGATTGAAAATATTGATGTCGTTCAAAAATTTTTGAACTCTGTTTTGATGCACTATTATGTGAGCAAAACAAGCGTCGCTATCGAAGGTGGTTATCCTTGTTATCAGAAAAATTTTATCGAAAGATTTACTATTCCGGAGTTTAAAAAAACAGAAATAGATGAACTTCGTTCATTAAATAAAAAGCAAGAGATAGATGAATTCTTAACGATGAAATATCATGTGAATTTACCTGTTCCAAATCTACTGGTATAAATGCTCAATAAATCTGAGGCAAATGTAGGAAAGCTCAGATTTTCAATAGAAGCCCGAGAGCCCATTGGTAATAAGCCATCTTTGCGTAATTCATCATCTGTATTGTAAATTTTTGGAGTTCTCGCACTAAAGTCAACTATTAACAAACAGACTCTTTCATATTTATAAAAGTCTTTTGCTTCATCAATTCTTTCATTAATTGCGCTAAAAGAAAGCAAGTATTTTTCAATATGTTTGTCAATGCCTTTTATACTTCTGTATTCAACTTTCTTATTTTTTGAAGCTTTACTTTCATATTCTTTAACTGGTATCATATATAGTTCACCCAATACCATTTTTGGACAACGAAGATGTAAATTTAATGCTTCTGCAAAAGTACGCTCATAAAGCGTATCAAAATTTTTAGCAGCGCTACTTAGTTGACTCCTAACATTGATTGAAAGAATATGTTTTGTGTACTCTATGCCATATTTATCAGAATACCCATTTAATAAACCATCGTACGTTAGCTCCTCTTTAATGGGGACAAGATGGTTTGGAATAATACAAATATCTTGATCTTTGGTTTTCAAAACACCTGATAGTTTAAGCTCTCCCGCCGAATTTCCTAATGGAGGTCGAACAAGAGTTTCATTTACTCCTAAACGAATAAACTCAGATTTTACCACTTCATGGAGTAATTTGATAGGTTCCTGACTTCTTATTAAATTATTCTTTTCTGTATTACCTCCCTTATGAATACTGGATTCAAATTAGAGGTTTAACTCTATTTACTGCCTGTTGCATTGTTTTCAAATTCATTGTCATTAAAAAATTCTTTTACAGTTACATTCAACGCAGTTGCTATTTTTTCAATATTGACAATCGAAACATTACGTTGACCATTTTCAATGCTTGCAATATAACTTCTATCCAAATCGGCAGTATATGCCAAATCCTTTTGCGACATGGCTGATATTTCTCGCAATTCTTTGATTCGTTGACCTATTTTTTGCTTTACATCCATTTCACAAAGGTCTGCATTTGTTGATTATAAATCAAAGACTATGAGTAACATCCGTTTGTTTTTTCTAAAAATGATAATTGAAAACTTCATTAAGGGTAAATATCATTCCATATAATTTCAATTTTCTGCTTCCCCTCAACTTTCCCCCTCAACCCTTTCCCCTCAACCTAAAAATAACTACCTTTGACAGTAGAATTTAAAGAAAGATGCTGTTTGTTGATGTTATAGTGCCTCTTCCGATTGACCGGCTGTTTACTTATTCGGTTTCTGGCGATAACCGGCGGGTGCGGGTTGGTTGCCGGGTGATTGTGCAGTTTGGCGGCAGGAAATATTATACGGCGATTGTTGCTCGCTTGCGCGAGGAACCGGAGGCGCAGGATAACATCAAGGAGGTGGTTTCGGTGTTGGACGAGCATCCTATTGTTCTGCCTGCACAGCTGAAGTTCTGGGAATGGATGGCCTCTTATTATATGAGTAGCATGGGCGATGTGTATAAAGCGGCGCTTCCATCGGCCTTGAAACTCGAAAGTGAGACCTACCTCCTGAGGGATGAATCGTATCAGGGTGAACAATCCCTGACCCCTGCCGAGCAACGCATTTTTTACGCTCTTTCCGAAACGCAAGCGATGAAAATAGCGGAATTGGAGACTAAGTTGAAGATAAAGAATGTGATTCCCCCCATCAAATCGCTGGCCGATAAAAAAGCGATTCGCCTGGTTGAAAGCCTCAAAGACGATTATTCTTCCAAGACCGGAACGGCAATCTGCCTGTCCAAAGATTTTCAGGACAAAGAACTTCATTTGCTCCTCGATAGCCTTGGACGGGCTAAAAAGCAACAGAAATTGTTGTCCGATTTCTTGGCGTTGAGGGAAGAATCGAGGCTGGGCTTCCAATTTTCGATTCCTAAAAAAGAACTGCTGGAAAAAGCCAATGCTTTGGCTAACCCATTGAATGAACTGATAAGCAAGGGAATACTGACAGTCGTGAACTATGATGTTAGCCGCTTCAATTATGGGGACGCCAACCTCAGCAAGCTCAATACGCTGAATGCATTTCAGGAGGAGGCTTACAAGGAAATATACCTGTCCTTTGAAAAATATCCGGTAAGCCTGCTCCATGGTGTTACATCGAGCGGAAAAACCGAGATTTACATCCGTCTGATTCAGGATGCAATAAGCGCCGGAAAACAGGTTTTGTACCTTTTGCCCGAAATAGCGCTGACCACACAAATAACCGAACGCTTAAAGGCGGTTTTCGGGAACAAACTCCTCGTTTATCATTCAAAATTCAGCGATAACGAGCGTGCGGAGGTGTGGAATACCCTGTTGCAGCAAGGGGAGGGGAAAGTTGTGTTGGGCGCCCGGTCGGCCATATTCCTGCCATTCAATAACTTGGGACTGATTATCGTTGATGAGGAACACGAGAGTTCGTACAAGCAACAAGACCCTGCCCCCAGATACAATGCCCGAAATGCGGCGATTGTCCTTGCCAACATCCATCAGTCCAAGGTGTTACTGGGAACCGCTACCCCTGCCATCGAAACATACTACAATGCACTGTCGGGAAAATATGGATTGGTAAGGCTCACGAAAAGACACGACAACATCGAACTGCCCCGCATTTTGCCGGTGAACACCAAGGAGTTGAAGCGGACAAAGCAAATGAAGTACCTGCTTTCCCCTCCCTTGATTTCGGAAATAACAGCGGCTTTGTCCCGAAAGGAGCAGGTTATCCTTTTCCAAAACAGGCGTGGATTTGCCCCGCTTTTAGAATGTAAGGTCTGTTCGTGGACGCCTGTCTGCGAGCATTGCGATGTTAGTCTCACCTACCACAAGGGGCAAGGGATAATGGTTTGCCATTATTGTGGAGCGGTTTATAAAGTCCCGACAGAATGCCCCAATTGCGAAACCGCCACCCTCGAAGTGTTGGGCTATGGCACCGAACGGATAGAGGAAGAAGTGAAAGCCTTGTTCCCCGAAGCCTCGGTCGCCCGAATGGACTTGGACACCACCCGCGGCAAAAGAGCCTATGCAAAAATTATTTCGGGACTTGAAAACAGGGAAACCGATATATTGATAGGCACGCAAATGGTCTCAAAAGGCTTGGATTTTGATAACGTGAGCATTGTCGGGATACTGAACGCCGACAGTTCGCTGAACTATCCCGATTTCAGAGCGCATGAAAAGACTTTTCAGTTGATGACCCAGGTCAGTGGGCGTTCGGGGCGGAAAAACAAGCAAGGTTTGGTTATCCTGCAAACGGCTCATCCCGCTCACCCCATCATCAACTACATTGTGCAGAACGATTACACCGGCTTGTACGAATTGCAGATTGAGGAGCGAAAACTGTTCCGTTACCCACCTTTCTACCGCCTAATTTCCATCATCCTGAAAGGCAGGGACGAACAGCTACTGGATTCAGCCGCCAAGCAATTTGCCGATTCGTTAAAAACCTCCTTCGGCGATAGGACGCTAGGCCCGGTAAAGCCCCCCGTTTCACGCATCCAATCCCTATACATCCGCCATATATTACTCAAAATAGAGAACCGCACCTCTCCCCCCAAAATAAGGGAAGTCATCCGGTTCCACAAACAGCAAGTATTTGAAAATCAATCAAACAAGTCGATTCTTGTTTATTTTGATGTTGATCCACTCAGTTAAGTTTCAAGTTTCGGGTTCAAAGTTCAATCGTTCAATTGTCATTGCGGGCTCCGACCCGCAATCTCCTCGCAAGAGTTCGGGTTCAAAGTAGAGACGTGGCGTGCCACGTCTGTATTCCGCGTATTATCGTAGGGGCGAAATATCTTTCGCCCGTTGCCGCGAATATGTCATTTTGAAAATGGTAATTTTGATATCCATAAGCTAAGGCTGAAAGCCTTTGATACCCCAGCCCAACGCAACGCGTTGGGGAAATAGCCAATACAATTTCGCGCCCTGAAAGGGGCAATATACCACTATGCTGGGCTTACAGCCCGATCATGGATGTCCGACCTTGACCCAAGGCGTTGCCATTGGGCTGGGTTATCAAAGGCTTTCAGCCTTAGCCTTACGAACGAACCTAGAAGTTGTGCAACTTGTCTTTATGATATTTTTTCATACCTTTACAGTTCTGACATTCAATAATTGAATTTATGAAAAAGACGATACTTTTTTTATTCCTGTCTTGCTGCTTGTTTAGCGCATGTAAATCCGAAGATGATGATGCAACTGTACTGAGTGAATACATGCATAATTTTGACGAATTTGACAGGGAAGCAGTATCAATATAATGAAAGGTTCGGGAGGCTATACTATATCGTCTTCCGACGAATCGGTAGTTAAAGTAAAAGAAGTAATACCCTATCCCAAGACCATGAGTATGTATCATGACATGGTAACAGTACTTCTTCAGGTATCGAAAGTAGGGAAAGCTACGATCACAGTCTCCGATAGCGAGCATTTGACCGCAGTTGTTGATATTACGGTAACAGGTCCTACCTTTCCTTGGTCTATCTGAGGTTCCACCCTGGTTCGGCGTAGTTTATAACCGTCGCCGGGTCTATTTATCCCTTCAACAAATCAGGATAAAAATACCTCACCCACTCGGTATATAAATCTTGTGCCGCAAGACAGGTATCGAGCAAATATTGCCGCACCCGGTCAAATTCTTTTAGGCCACGATAATAAAACTGCTTATAGTTGTCGTCGATAATGAATGGAACAAGGTTATTTTTCAAGCACTCACGAAACATCAACAAGCGACCAACCCTGCCGTTACCGTCTTGAAAAGGATGGATTTTCTCGAAACGATAATGGTATCCTACTATATTTTCAAATGTAATTTCAGCGTGAGAGTTATACCAATCGGTGAGTTCGGTTATTTCCCTCTCTACATTTTGGGGCAATGTTGTTTCGATACCGCTTACTTCGTTCGGGAGCTTTTTCCAATCGCCAACTTTAAACCACGGTTTTGAAGCATCCGAAGTGCCTGTTTTTATAATTCGGTGAAACGTTTTTATCAAGTCATCTGAAAATGGCATATCAATCGTATCTATCAGATAATCAAAAGCGACAAAGTGATTTGAAGTTTCAATAATATCGTCAACCGGCACAGCTTCCTCGTCTTTGAAGCCAATGGTGCGGGTTTCAAAAATGTAGCGAGTTTGTTCTTCGGTAAGTTTGCTGCCTTCTATCCGGTTTGAATTGTACGCCAGATTGACCTGCGTTTTGTGATACAAACCGCCCTTTCTTTTGGCCTGTTTTTCCTCTGTGAGGTATATTTTTAAGCTATCCATTTTTGTCCATTATTTTCATTTCATCGCATTATAAATCTCCTCCTGAATGCGTGTGCGGAGAATGGCAGTAAGATATTTGTTTTACTTCTTTTGCTTCATATAATATAAAAGCATATCAACAAATCTATATTTATAAGGTTTTTGATTAAATACCTGCATTTTTGCTTGCACTTGTTGTTTGGTCAATTTTGTTAGCATTGTTAATAATGCTGTTAGGTCCTTTTTCCGTTCTTCTACCAAACTACTTTGGTTCAGATTAAGAATTTTGATTGCTCTTAAAACTTCTTTTTGTTTAAAAGTCAAAAGAGTTTTATTTCTTTCAAATTCATCTATTGTATTATAAATGCCTTGGGGTATAATATCTCCTAAAGAATTGTATTTAAAGTGCGTATTGCAATCTACACATTTAATAAACTCATAAATAACTTCATCATGCTTTGCTTCTCCACAATGCTGTTGATTCTTCTTCATTCCTTTTGAATAATTACAACAAGCATACAGATTAAAATAGTCAGTTTGACGGTCTTCTTTAGGATTATTTTTACCCTTTTCGGGAAAAAGATGTTCATTATGGCTGCCTTCTTTATTATCTCCTTGAAAATGGCTAATTTTTTGCTGGCAATAACAACAAATACCTCCTTGTTCTTCTCTTAATATGTCATTCAATAATGGTTTATTATCAAAATCGATGTAAGATAGTTTTTGTCCCTTTTTTTTTCGTAACTTATTCCAATCATTTAATAGGGTAAAGGCTGGTGAATTAATATTTTTACTGATATATCTCACTGTGATTCATGCATTAAAAGAAACTTAACATCATATCCGCACGCTGTAACTCGGAATGGTCTGTGCCTAATAAAGATTCCAACTCATCTCTTAAAGATAGGGCTGTTTTATTTTCCCCCTCACCACCTTCGATCAACAAAAAATAACTATTTAGTTTCTCTTTGAGCTGAGCATCCATTTCGCTTGTCCCCATTTCAATTAGAATAGAATTGGCATCTTTGCCATACTGAATCGGGAAACTATAAACTTGTTGGTCTGAAATACAGAAAATCTCTCCTTCTTTTAATGAGCCGATAACTAAAGGTGCATGTGTTGTAACAATAAACTGCAATGATGGGAATGCTGTTCTTAAATCATTTACAATTTTCTTTTGCCATTCGGGATGTAGATGTAAATCTATTTCATCAATTAATACAAGTCCATTTGTTTGAGCTGCTGCGTTGTCTTTCAAATGAGGATTTAATAAATAACAACGAAATGCTAATTCCATTACCATAGCCAATACACTGCGCACTCCATCGGAAAGCATACGATAAGGGATTAATTCATCATTAGTCAGCTGAATTGTAAGTTCGTCTTTTCTAACATCATGGTATATTCTTTTACAATCTTCAACACAAACTTTAACAGCATTATTGACAGCGGATAACAATATAGATGTTTTACTATGTTGTAACTCCCACAATGTTTCGGTCTTATAAATATTTAAAAAGAACCATATATTGGTTGATGAATCTAAGGTATTATAATAACCTCTCAGGCGACTTCCATCAGCTTCTAAGCCTGTATTCTTTTTTTCTTTCTTGTATCTATCTGTTGAATAATATGCAATCAAAGGGATTGTCTTTTCTTCACTATTACGTATAATTGATTGAATTTCTTTAGATACGGCTTTTATATCTCTTGGATTATCGTATCGAGTATTTCCTCCATATCGTTCGACAAAACGACTCCAAATTATCTCTTGTATTGAGTTTGGGTTTAAATAATCTTCAACTTTAATAGATGTATTTATTCGAACTTCATATTGCATTTCTCCATTATGCAACCTTACATCATCATCGGTTATGTTAGGACTATATATCTTATTCTCAATTTTATCCAATTCACTAAATAGAGAGCCTATAGCAATACGAATTGCTTCAAGTATTGCTGTTTTCCCAGTCCCGTTAATACCCAACAAGATATTGAAAGATGGATGAAAATTAATATCCAACTCTTCAAAACAACGAAAATTAGATAAGTGTATATTGTTCAATATCATAATAAAATTTAACCGATTAAATTAGAACCAATTTCATATATAACTAAGAAATACAAAGATAGAATAATTTTGAGGATACGCCATTTTTTATTATATTAGGATGTATTTTAGTTCTCACTTTTTCATCGCATTATAAATCTCCTCCTGAATGCGTGTGCGGATATTCAGCGACATCAGGTTTTTGTGCAGGCGGCTGTCATATACCCTGTTCGACAGGAAGATGTAGATGAGCTTGTTGTCGGGGTCTATCCAGAAGCAGGTGCCGGTGAATCCGGTGTGGCCGTAGGTGGCGACCGGTGTTTGGGGGCTGCAGGGGCTTAATTTATTGTTCCTTGCATCGGGTTTGTCGAAGCCTAAGCCGCGGCGGCTGGCGGCGCTTTTGGAGGTGGTAAACAGGCGGCAGGTTTCTTTGCTCAGATACCTTTCGTCGCCGTATTCGCCTTTATTCAACCACATCTGATACAGCTTGGCCAGGTCGTTGGCATTGGAGAAAAGTCCGGCATTGCCTCCTATTCCTCCCATAAAGGCGGCTCCTTCGTCGTGTACATAGCCTTGGAGCAATTGTTTGCGCAGAAAATCGTCTTTTTCGGTAGGTGCGATCCGGCTTTTATCGAATTGTTTTAAAGGGTTGAAGGTGGTAGTGATCGCTCCCAATTTTTCGTAGAAATTAGTCTGGAGGAAAGTATTCAAATCGGTTTCGCTGATATGTTCGGCGACTTCCTTCAACAGAATAAAGTTCAGGCAACTATACAGGTAGCTTTTCTTAGGACGCAATCTGGCATCTGCTATCATTTGTATGATGGTATCTTTATAGGCCTTGTTCGCATACAAATTCCCGGCTACCTGAAGTGTGAATCCGGGTTTAGGCGTGTAGGAAATCAAATCGGTTTTGAATCTGTAATCTGTCCGTCCCCAGGTATTTTCGTCGAGTTGCACGGTGTAGGCGCCGGAGGGCAGATTGCTGTACAGCCTCCCCAGATAGCTGTCTTTATCTATTGCCGGCAAATAATAGGGGAGGAATGCGGGCAGCCCCGTCTCGTGCAATAGCGCTTCCTTTATGCTGAGGGTTTCTTTGTTGGTATGTTTTAGCTCCGGCACAAACTTGCTCAGGGCATTTTGAAGCGTGATCTTTTTTTCGTCATACAGCTTCATGATGGCCGGAAGAGTTGCCGATGCCTTTGTCATGGAGGCTATATCGTATATGTCGGCGTTTGTAACCGGACGGCTGTTGTTGTATTCAAAATGGCCGAATGAGCGATTGTAAATAACTACGCCGTCTTTAGCAACAAGCACCTGACAGCCGGGGAAAGCCTGAGCTGCTATGCCCTCATTTACAATACTTTCGATGTCGTTTAATTTATACGACTGCATACCCACATCTTCGGGCAAGCCGTAGGAGAGCCTTGTTTTTTCGGTTTCGTGTCCGTTTCCCTCTTTAAAAAGGCGCTTCACGCTCACCGGCAGCTTCCCATTGATGGTATTTCCGCCAAAGAGGGCTTGTGCGGCATATTCCTGTGCATAATCGGTGTTTTCGTAAGCCATGACTACCGCGTCTGCATCCTTGATTATACTGCTATAACCCGATAATTTATACGGTGTTGAGAAGAATACCAATAGGCTCTTCCGTTCTCCAATCGCATTTTTTATGGCTTGCGCATTGTAGGATTTATTGCTGTGGACGGAAACGATTAGCGTATTGAATCCGGTCAAATCGCTTTGTATTTTTGTCAGGGAGCTGGCATCCTCCACATTGAAACAGGTAACATTGCCATACAAGTTCAAGGTTTCGTGGAAAGGATTTTTGTCTGAAGCGCCGATGGATATGGCCGCTATTTTCTTCTTCTCGAGGTGTTTTACCGGAATGGTGTGTTCTTCGTTTTTCAGCAAAGTAATGGCCTTTTCGTTCATTTTACGCGCCAGCCAGTCGGCATACGAGGTATTCAGCTTTTTGTCGAGGGTTGCTACATCCACCGCTTCGGTTTTATGTACGCCCAATATGTATTTATAGGACAATAACTTCTTGCATTTTTCTTCCAGCATGGTCATAAAAGCCGGATTAGTGAGGGCAGCCGTTTTAATCGCATCAAACTCTTTCACCGGATCAATAGGCCCAACCAGCATATCGTTGCCTGCCGAAAGGGCTTTTACGCTCATATTGGCTTCGTTTGAAACGCCTTTCATGGTGAGGCCATCGGTAAAGATGAGGCCGGTAAATCCGAGTTCGTGCTGAAGCAAATCGGTTATCACCGCTTTCGACAACGAACTGGGCGCGCCGGACTTATCCAGTTCGGGAACATTCAGATGTGCAATCATCATCCCCGACAAACCGGCATGGATGTATTCCTTAAACGGAGGCAGTTCAAAGCTGTTGAGCCTGCCTTTATCGTGTTTAACCAGGGGCAAAACGTGGTGAGAGTCTGTTGAGGTATCGCCATGCCCGGGGAAATGCTTGGCAACCGACATCACGCCTCCCGCTTCCAAGCCTTTCGCGTACAGAATCCCCAGCTTGGCAACCCTCTCGGGACTTTCGCCATACGAGCGGATACCAATCACCGGATTGTCGGGATTGCTGTTCACATCCATATCGGGCGCAAAATTCACGTGGATACCCATCACCCGGCATTGGCGGGCAACTTCCAAGCCGTAATAATAAATCAACGAATCGTCTTCTATGGCTCCCAACATCATGTTTTTGGGGAAACGGGTCGTATTTTCCAGGCGCATCGACAATCCCCATTCTCCATCAATGGCAATCATCAACGGAACTTTTGTAGCTTGCTGACAGGCATTGGTCAGTTCGGCCTGTTCGGGCGGAGTTCCCTTCAGGAAAATGATGCCGCCGATGGATTGATTGTTGACATAATCGATCAGTTTTTGCTTGTTTGCTTCTTCGCCGGTGGTGATAGCCATTATAACCTGCCCCACCTTTTGGTCGATAGTCATTTGGCTGAAAACAGAATCCACCCACTGATTCATCTTCGCTTTATCGGCGTTTTTAAAAATATCGGGTTCGATAGGTTTAGTATCGGACTGGGTGTTACTGCTTATAAAAAGCGAAACGAGCAGGATTGCAATAACAAATAACGATCTTCTTATGTTCATGTGGTTTATTTGAGTTTCTCTAATTCAACCTCTATTTTACCGATATAAGAACCGCTTTTCCCCAATTGGAATATCAGGACATCTTTTCCGGCCTTGTTTTTCCGTATGTCGGGTTGTTCCATATAGGTGTGCGAATGTCCGCCGATTATCAGATCGACATTGCTTGTTTGTGTGGCAAGTGTTATATCGTTCGGAACGCCTTCCGCAGAAGTGTATCCGATGTGCGAGATGCAAATTATGAGGTCGCATTTGTCTTTTTTCCGCAACTTATCGGCACAGGTGTTCACCGAACTGATGATAGGTTTGAAAACCATCCCTGTGTACTTGTTTTGCTGTATCAGCCCTTCGGGGTCGGGGCCAACGCCAATAATGCCAATCTTTAATCCGAAACGATTCATAATCAGGTAGGGCTTAACGAGGCCTTTCAAGGGAGTTTGAGAGAAATCGTAATTACAGCAAACGATTGGGCGCTGCAACCGCTTGATGATGCTCTTCAAGGTATCCAGTCCGTAATCGAACTCATGATTGCCCAAGGTTCCCGCATCGTATTTCATCAGGTTCATCGCCTCGGTTTCTACCTTTCCTTTGAACAGGTTAAAGTAGGGAGTTCCCTGCACAATGTCGCCCGCATCAACCAGCAGCACGTTTTCTTCCACCTGCCTTATGCTGTCGATAATGGCTTCGCGATTCACTACGCCGGCCCAGTTGGGATAGAGTTTATCGCTTGCCGGTAATGGTTCGATGCGGCTGTGCGTATCGTTTGTGTGGAGGATGACCACCTTTTTTGTTTGAGCGCCCAATCCCGGCGAAATGCACAGGATGAGGATAAAAGCTATATATCTGATTTTCATTTTCTTCCGGTTTTTTGAGGGTTATTCAACAGTTATTCTTCCATCCAGTTTCGAGGAAATAATTTTTCCTTTCGCTGTTTGCTCCTTGACGTAGTTCATCATATAATCCCGCAAGATAATGCCGGGATCCTTGACCGAAACGGCATTTTTCAACGCATCCATGCCATCGTTGCCTTCTGCCAAGTAATCCAAGGTAACAATTGTATATATCTTTTCGTTATCGACGGGCTGTCCGTTTACTTTTGCATCAACAAGCTCTCCGTCTTTGATGACGAGTTTTGCCGTTGACGAAATCCCCGCCCCGCCCAGTTTGGCATACGACCTGAATACCTCCGTCAGGTCGCTGCCTTTGAGTTTCAACACCACCAAAGTGTTATCGAAAGAATAGATTTCAAAGATATTTCCCACCGTAATGTCTCCTTCCGGCATCGAGGCGCGGTGTCCATCCACATTCATAAGGACTAAATCAATTTTTCCTCCCGCCAGGCTTTCGTCCAATTGCAGGATAACATCGGAAGTCAAATTCGTCAACAAACTTTCGGGGCGGCCAAAAGGCATATTCTGCGCCGACCGGCCTATCACCTGTGTCATTTCCCTGTCGAGCTGCTGCTTGTATTTGTCAACAAAGGCAAGCATCTCAGCATCAGGATTTTTTGCAGTCAGAACCGGAATACGTTCCCCCCTGAGAGAACTTACCGCGTATTGTTGTTTGGCTCCGCACGAAAAGAGAACAGCAACAAGAAAAACACAGACCAATTGTTTTTGTATAAGAAATTTCTTTTTGAACATATTTGAAAACGGTTTAGAATTTTTCAAAGTTAATGCATTTATGAAAACGATAAACGAAAACCGGGGGTGTGAAAAGTGAAAAATGATTAACTGGCTTTGCCAATGTGAATAGTGTTGAAATAAATTTGAGTTAAAAAATCAAATACAGACATATCACATGCTTTCGCAATTTTCTCAATATTTGCGATAGAAACATTTCGGCGACCTTGTTCAATACTCGCAATATAAGTCCTGTCAAGTTCGCACTCAAAAGAAAATTTCTCTTGACTTAGTCCTTTGGCTGTGCGTAATTCACGCAACCTTTTACCTATTTTTTCTTTGATATTCATAAGAATTTTAAAAATACGAAACTACTACATTGTAGATTTTCATACAACGGATTATAAGTGTAGTTTTATCAGATTGGATTTAAAATCGGCCATGGCCTTGTCCAGCCGGATTAGTTTAATCAGCATTTGCCCCCACATTATTTCCCTCTCCCTATTGCCAATAAAAATAATTATTCATACATTTGTGCCCGCTTTACGTAATCTCTGACAGGGCGGTCCTGTGTATATTGCGTGAATTTACACCAAAAGCTATTAGTAGTCATGGATTTAATTAAAGTTGCAGAACAAGCGTTTGCCACAGGAAAAGAACATCCGAAGTTCAAAAGCGGTGATACCGTAACGGTAGCATACCGCATCAAAGAAGGAAACAAAGAACGTATTCAGCAGTACCGCGGTGTGGTAATCAAAATCGCCGGACATGCAGAGAAAAAACGTTTCACCGTCCGTAAAATGTCTGACAGTATTGGCGTAGAAAGGATTTTCCCGTTGGATTCTCCGTTTATCGACAGCATTACTGTAAACAAGGTAGGTAAAGTGCGTAGAGCCAAATTGTACTATTTGCGTGCGCTTACCGGTAAAAAAGCAAGAATTAAAGAAAAGAGAGTTATCACAAAGGCTTAATTTTTTCTTCAAGCAAAATAAAAAAGCGCTTCAGGGTTCTGAAGCGCTTTTTTATTTTTTTTGGCAAGGCAAACGCATGAAATTAGGTTGTAAAAATTTGCGTTATCAATGGAAAAAAACAGGCACAAATAAATTACCAATCCCACACAAGAGGCCAATTCTCAGGAGAAAAAATACGAAAGGATAACAACGATAACCAGCGAGGGCAACATATTGATTACGCTGATTTCTTTTATTTTGAGGATGCTGATTCCCAGGCCTATCAACAAGATTCCGCCGACGGCAGTCATGTCGTCTCTCATTGGTTCGCTCATGTAGCGCATAATGAAGGTGGCGAACAATGTCAACCCTCCCTGATAAACGAGTAGGGGAATGGAAGAAAATGCGATGCAAATGCCAAAAGAGGAGGCCAAGGCGATGGACGATATGCCATCCATAATAGATTTGGTAAACAAGAGATTAGGGGTTTCGCCCATTCCATCTTCTATCGACCCCAATATCGACATGGAACCGACGCAAAAGAGCATGGTTGCAGTAATAAGTCCTTCCGTAAAGCGGCTCGACGAATCGGCAGCATCTTTATCTTCGCCCGAAACAGCATTTTTGGCGTATTTACGGTGCAGGGTTTCCGAAAATTTGTGCAGGTGTTTTTCTATGCCGATGGCTTGCCCGATTATTGCTCCCAGCACAACGCTCACCACCATAAGAATCATATTCCCCGATTGTAGCGACATGCTGATGCCTATTACCATGGTAAACAGGCCAATACCCTGAAAAACGATATTGATCATCTTCTGCGGCAATCGCGAATGAATCAACATCCCGACTGCACTTCCGGCAATAACAGCTCCGGTATTTACCAATGTTCCAATCATACGTGTTGATTGTGAAAATAAAAGCCTCCCCTACACTCCCAACAATTAGCTATGAAAACAAAAATAATTTTAAAAGTAGAAGCTTGAGAGAGGCTCTTTTTATTAATTGCAATTATTTTGCTGCAAAATACGGAGAACTTACTGACTGGCGGAAAGCTAAAACGCCATTAGCCGAAAGTTCTACATTTTGTTCAACACCATTCACATACACGATAGCATTGTTGTCGCCAGTGAATTTGACAAGTTTTGTCGATTCGCTGTTTTCAACCAAACTCCACGAATTATCTGCTTTGTTGTAGATAAGCTCGGCATTTTCACCTTTTTCGTTTTTGATGCTATAACCGTTTTCAAGTGTTTCCACAGTATATACTCCGTTTTCACCCTGAACTGTTTTTACAATACCCGCTTCAACAGGATTGTCGCCTGTCCAAAACTCAATGGAGTTTAAAACAATTGCATCGGCAAATATCGTAATCTCATATACGGGAACAATGTGCAATGCGATGAAAACCACCTCATTTACAAACTTACTGTCAATAGTTTTATTCCAAGACAAAACCTTGTTTGTAAGGCCAAAAGAACCTATACAAGACGATAACAAAATACTGCCCGACATAATTGCTGCAGCCGAAACAAATAGAAATCTTTTTTTCATAAGTTTTACTTTTAAATTAATAATAATGCTACTACTGCAAAAGTAGTTTTTTATGAACAATATTCCACTAAAACAAGCGAAAATTTTTACCTTTGCTATAAACATATTACTAAATGAGTCATTTACTGTTGTTAAGCAATTCGACCAATGCCGGAGAGAAGTACCTGGATTACCTCAAACATATCATCGGCGAGTTTCTGGGCGAAAAACCGCTTCATGCCCTGTTTATCCCTTACGCAGCCATCACTTTCCCGTACGATGAATACGAAGAAAAGGTAAACGAGCGGCTGAATGAAATCGGCCACAGCGTTACGGGCATCCATCGTTACAAAGACCCAAAGAAGGCCATTGCCGAAGCCGAGGCTATCGTTATAGGCGGCGGCAACACCTGGAAGTTGACACGAATGCTGCACGAACTGGAGTTGATGCCGGCGATAAAAGCAAAAGTAGAATCGGGAACGCCGTACATAGGCTGGAGCGCCGGTTCAAATGTCGCCTGTCCTACGCTGCGCACCACCAACGACATGCCGGTTACCGACCCGCTTGGCTTCGATACTATCGGATTGATTCCGTTTCAGATAAATCCCCACTACACCGATGCTCATCCCGCCAATCATGGAGGAGAGACCCGCGAAATGAGAATAGCCGAATTTATTATCGAAAACAAAGACACGTATGTAGTCGGCCTGCGCGAAGGAACCACCCTGCATCTCAAAAACAACAAGCTGGAATTAATAGGCATCCACAGCGCCCGGATATTCAAATACGGCGAAGAAACAAGGGAATTAGGTTCCGGCGATAATTTCGATTTTTTGTTGAGATAGCGGATTAGGGCCATCTCCTTTCGGATTTATAATCAGAATACTCCAATCTGCTAGATTACAAATCCGAAAGGAGATGATAAACTCTCATTATCGGTAACCTCCATTACTACGGCACACCTTGTATATATCACGCACAGCCCAGAATGGATTGTCGGTATGCAATGCCTACCAACACTCGTTCAGGTAGTCCATTCCGCCGTATTTTTTAAGATAAAAGTAAGCGTCCTGAATATTCATTTTGTATGCACTTGCAAATTCGGGTATGATAAAGGTAATGAAGCTTCCCTTGTCGCTTGTTTCCTTGTCTAATACTTTCGTTTCCATGCTGTTCCAAAGTTAGCATTTTTATTACATCTTCCAAAATCCGCTAATAGTTAGGGAACCCTGTGTCCTTGTTAGCATAAGAATAGCTCACCAGCAAAACCTTGTGTTTAGGCACAATCTAAACAGAAAGAATTTTATTCTCCCCCCTACGCTCCGCACAATGATGGTACATTAGATTTTGAAAGCCCGTTTCCCCTGTTCCGTTAGGAACGGGAGAAACATGACTTACGGATTGACAGCCAATTTTCCCTGCCAAGTTCCGCAGGGGTTTACGACAATTGTCCGTAGGACATCCATATCAATAGAAAAATAGCATTCCAATTAGCCATTTTCCCCGTAGGGGATACACGAAAAATCGGTGAATGTCCTACGGACAATCTGTGCATGGGGGAGATTGTTTTCTATTGATATGTAAGCCCGATGGGCTATGATTTTGAGGGTTAAACACAGGGTTTTGCTGGTGAGCCCTAAAAAGTCGAATTAGCACGCGAAATACACAGAAAATACGGGGAAATAATCCGTGTTTATCCGTTCATTCTATGTATTCCGTGTGCTTTTCTTACTTATAAGACTAATAATACGAATTAATCTTCGTCTTTCTGACTGGCTTCGTATTCTTTCAGCAATTTATCCTGAGCATCGGACGGAACGAGTTCGTAGCTGGCAAATTTCATGGTGAAAGAGGCGCGTCCGCCTGTCAGTGAGCTTAATGCAACCGAATAGTTCGACATTTCTTTCAACGGAACTTTCGCATTCAATATTTCGATGCCTCTGTCGCTTTCCATACCCATAATCATGGCTCTGCGGGTTTGCAAATCGCTCATCACATCGCCCATTTTGTCGGATGGAACGAATACGGCAACATCGTAAACAGGTTCAAGAATCTTGGGGCCTGCTTCTTTAAATGCCGTACTGAAGGCATATCGTCCGGCCAACATAAACGAGATTTCGTTTGAGTCCACCGGATGCATCTTGCCGTCATACACAATAACGCGCACATCGCGGGCATACGAGCCTGTCAACGGGCCTTGTTCGAGCCGCGACATGATTCCCTTGAGGATGGCCGGCAGGAAGCGTGCGTCTATTGAGCCCCCGACAATACTGTTTACAAATACCAACTTGCCGCCCCATTCCAGCTCGTAGGTTTGCACATCGCGCGATTGTACTTTTATTTCGGCGCTGCCGAACCGATATATTTCGGGAACCGGCGAGCCTTCGTAATAAGGTTCTACTATTAAATGCACTTCCCCAAATTGTCCGGCGCCTCCCGATTGTTTTTTGTGCCTGTAATCGGCTCGGGCCACTTTTGTAATGGTTTCGCGATACGGTATTTTCGGTTCGGAATATACGATGTTGATTTTGTCGTTATTCTCGATTCTCCATTTCAATGTTTTCAGATGGAATTCGCCTTGTCCCGATAGAATCATTTGTTTCAACTCCTTGGAGTTCTCGATCAGCCAGGTCGGGTCTTCTTCGTGCATACGTTGCAGCGCTTCGCTCAGTTTTTCTACGTCTTTTTCGTTTTCGGTTTTTATGGCTCGGCGATATTTGGGGTCGGGGTATTTTATAAAGTCGAATTTGTTGTCAACGCCTTTTCCGTTGAGGGTATTCCCTGTGCGTACGTCTTTCAGTTTCACCGCTGCGCCGATGTCTCCTGCTACAAATTCGTCAATTTTTGTGCGTTGCTGGCCGGCAACCGAGAACAATTGTCCCAGTCGTTCTTTCGAGCCTCTGTCGGCATTCAGCAAATCGTCTCCTTCGCGCACTTTTCCGCTCATTACCTTGAAGTATGAAACTTCCCCAACATGAGGCTCAACGGTTGTTTTAAAGAAGAATAAACTGGTTGGGCCATCGGTATTCGGATTAACAGCTTCGCCATCGGTGTTTACCGGCGCAGGCAAATCCCTTACATAAGGAACAACATTGCCTAAAAATTCCATTGTTCGGCGCACGCACATATCGCGTTCGGCGCACACGCAGAAAATAGGGAAAATATCGCGTTTCACTAGCCCCCAACGAATACCCATACGCATTTCGTCTTCGGTAAGTGTTCCCTGATCGAAGTATTTTTCCATCAGCGATTCTTCGTTTTCGGCAGCGGCTTCTACTAATTTTTGATGCAAATCGGCTGCTTTTTCTTTTTCTTCGTCGGGAATTTCCAACACATCAGGTACTCCGCCTTCGGGTTTCCAGCGATACATTTTGTTGGTCAAAACGTCCACAACGGCATTGAAACTGTCGCCTGTGCTCACAGGATACTGCACCAGAACGGCTTTGCTGCCGTAATCGGATTGTAACTGAGATACCACATTGTCGAAATCGGCTTTCTCGTGATCCAACTGATTAACGATGAAGATGACAGGCTTACCCAATTTCTGGGTATATCGGAGTTGATTAACTGTGGCAACTTCCAAGCCATATTGAGCGTTGATAACCATCAGCGCCGTATCGGTTACGTTAAGCGCTGTAACAACATTTCCGACAAAATCGTCTGAACCCGGACAATCAATAAAATTGAGTTTGCGGTTCATCCATTCCACCGAAACAATACTCGAAAATACAGAGTAACCATACTCCTTTTCAACAGGAAAATAATCCGAAACGGTGTTGCCCGCTTTGATGCTTCCTCTACGTTTTATCACCCCACTCTCAAAAAGCATTGCTTCTGTAAGAGTGGTTTTCCCAGATCCGGAACTTCCAAGAATCGCTATGTTCTTGATTTCATTTGTTTGATAAATTTTCATGGCACAATGGTTTTATATAGTTAACATTCTTGTTATGAGTATCCTAACTGATAGATAGAATCGGTGGTATAGGAATGCCCTTCCGGCGAATAAATAATCCAGTCGGTCAGCAGTTCGAGCGGGTATTTCCGTATATCTCCTTCGTTCAACGACGAAATCCAGTAGGGCTGGTTCAACAATTTCCCTTCAATGCTATTCTCTTCCAACGAAACAATCTCGAACCAAAGGTGTTCTTTTTCGGTCTCGGCTGACGAATTATCGACTGTTAGCCCCAGTTTCACCAAAAAACTCCAGGCGGCTTCGTTTTCTTCTTTTTTGCCGAACAGTTTCTTAATCAACGATTTTTTCTCTTTCGGCGCATGTTTTTCATACACATCCAGCAAGAAAGGGAAGCGTTCTTTGGCCAGGGCGCTCATCCGCCGGGTTTCTTCGTTCGAAATATAATAAATCGGATTATTGGAGAGGGTGGAGGCGTAAATCTGAGGCGACACCAGGTTGTTTTCTTCAACGGCAAATAGCACACCCGATGGTTCGGCGTGTATATTGTCGTCGCCTTCGCGGTCTTCTTTGCCGCCAAGCGCTGTTTCGGACAGGTCTTTTACGGCCTCTTCCCAACGTAACCACGACAGGTTGATTCCCAGTCCGTCGTAGCCGATTTGGAATTTTTCTTTTTCTTTGGCCGGATCGTTCAGGAATTTCTTGACAACCATCATCACCAGGTCGTTCATTTGCTGGGCGCCATCCGTAACGTCCACTATTTCGAGTTCTATTACTCCACAGCGCAACAGCCCGTGGGTGTGGAACCAGTATTTTGTTTCGCCATCAACCTCATTGTACACCGCATGAAGGGTGTACAGGTAATCGGGAGAAGGAGGCGTGGGCGATTTGGCTGTCATCTTCAACCAATGAGCCGATAGCAATCTGAAGGACTGAAAATCGACTGCAAGGCTGGCATCCGGCACAATGGCATTCATCATCTTCAGCTGAAGGTGGAAAGAACTCAGCGGATCGCTCCCGAAAAACAGGGTCGTTTCCAAAAAATGCGATTGCTTGCCGGCATTGTCGAAATCGGTTTTCTCAATTTGATTTCCGAAGCCGTAATCCTCCAAACCAATTTGAGAGGTGGGTACAATATACAAATCAATGGAATACTCTTCTTCCAGATATTCAATTTCGGCAGTATAGGCAGCCTCTTCATCTTCTTGGGCTGAAAAAGACAGCAACTTGAAATCGCGATTTTCGGCTAAGGAAGCCCTGATAGAGGCCTCGGTAAATTTAAAATCTTTACCGCCAGGGATGATTCCCATAGTTGAAGGAATACCGACTTCCCCCTCGGCAAGAATGTCATATTTTTCGCTATTTTCCATTATTTTCTGTATTTTCTCAAAAATAATGAAAGTTTACAAATTACAGTACGATTCGGCGAGGAATTTACAAATCTTTTAGTAAAATATTTTCTGAGGCATTCAACGACCGCAAATTTTTGATGACTTTCCACTCATCAAGGAACAGCTTATCTTTGTCTGTCAGAAAATCTTCGGAGCCATGACCGTCGATTTTTTCAAACAAATAATTCACGGTTATTTTGTTGATGTCGATGGCCGGAATGTAGGCAAAAACGCCATCTTCTTTGGCCGGTGTTTTGGCAATTATCCCCGATTGGCTGAGGAAGAACAAAATATCGCTGGTTAGTTGTGTAGGCATTTTGTAATTGTTCGACAGTTCGTCGGCGGTATAGGGCTTGTCTCCTTCTTCGAAACGTTTTACGATGAGGGTAGCTATAAGCAGAATGAAGAAATCCTTGTACCGGCGGCTGATTGTTTTCACCTCTTTCTCGAAGTTGAACTTCTTGATGTTTTGGTTGGCGAACGACAGCTCAACACCAATCAGACAGATAAACCACGACAGCTGCAACCACAACAGCAACAAAGGCAATATGGCAAAACTCCCGTAAATGGCATTGTACTTCGACAGCCATATCTGTCCGCTGATATAAATGACCTGAAAAACCTGAAAGGCAATACCCGCAAATACAGCCCCAAAAAGGGCGCTCCCGAATTTCACCTTCGTATTGGGGATAAACATATAAAACAGCGTGAACAGCAATATGGTGATGGCGTAGGGTATTACCTCGGCAACAGGGCTGATAAAAAACCCGATATAATCCAGTTTGAGCGAGGAATTTAAAAAGACGGTCAGTCCGGCATTGCAGATAAGGAAAATGGGCGAAATGATAAGAAAGGCAATGTAATCGGTGAATTGGCGGTAATAGGGACGACTTTCCTTCACCCGCCAGGTAATATTAAAATTGGCTTCGATGTTCGACATCAGAGAGATAACGGTATATAACAGCATGATAAGCCCCACCCCAAGGAATACCCCTCCGGAGGCATATTGCAAGGACTTATCGACAAACACCATCGCTTTTTCCAGTATTTCTCTTTGCCCCTCGAAATAGCTAAACAGTTCGCTCTTCACAATATTCTGAAACCCGAACCCGCCGGCTATGGCAAAAAGCACCGCCAGCATGGGAACAATAGAAAGCAGCGTGTTGTAAGTCAAGGCCCCGGCACGCGTATTCAGCTGGTAAACATTGATGTTGCGGTAAGTTAACACAAACGACTTTATCACATTGTACAAGCTCAACTTGGAAGTGCTGACACCCGCCTCATCGAACCGCCATATATCATAAGACAAAAAACGGACAAGGCGCTTTGTTTCATTTTTTATTCGGGTTATCATAGGCTTTTATTTTAGATTTTAATCAGTCCGAACTAACTGTCTAAGGAATAAACACTTTGTAGAATATTTGAGAATGGGAAGTAACGATTTGGCAACCGTGCGTATTTCAGCGATTTACGGTGCAATACTGTCAAATAACTCCCGGCGGCAAAGGTAGTAATTTCTTTGGGATTCCATGCGTATATTTCCCCTTTTTTATCCTTTAAATTTGAAGAAATCGAGAATATTTTGACCCCAAGTTCCTTGTCCAGCCGGATTTATAATCCGGCTGTCAGGTCTATAAGGATTTTCAATCCGATTAGCAAATGACTTTAGCCATATTCGATTGATTGTTAGCGTATTTCGGATTGCAAATCCTTATGCTCATTACGATTGGATTGCAAATCCAATCGGACGATAGGCAATGAGTTTGTTTAAATGTATGTCGCGTTCGATTTTCATATAGTTACTTTAATTTATTGCGTAAATACGCAATAAATTCGACTGTAAAGATACTGCTTTTTTGAAATAGACAATACTCAAAAAGAAAAACAGTGGTAAAACCGAAATTTTAATCCAGTCCGATTGGATTTATAATCCAACCGGGCAAGAGCATTAGGATTTCCAATCCGAAAAATACTCAAAACTAATAAATTAACCAACAAATCGGATTAAAAATCATTATATTCCTCACAGCCGGATTGCAAATCCGGCTGGACAAAAGCCCGCAATGACAGCTATTTCCTCGTCCTCCCCTCTCCAAGATGGAGAGGGGAGGACGAGGATGATTCTCCATTCCCTAAAACCCTTCCTCTATCAAGGCCAGGTAACTCAACAGGGCTCCCCAATGATAGAAGCGGTCGCTTCGCCGGTTATCGTCTCCTACACCTGATACCGGATTGTAGTTTTCAAACACATAACCGTCCGATAGCCAGCTTTTAAGCAATAGTTTCTTGGATTTTTCCGACAGTTCTTTCCTCACCTCCGGCAAATCGTAGTTGCAAAGGCCGAGATATACCAAGAAATTCAATGGCGCCCAGATGCGTCCCCGCCAATAATCGTTGTCCTTAAATGCCGGGTCGTTGCGTGGCGTTGATGGGATAATCCATTCTCCTCCAAATTCTTCGGGATTGAGGAGATGCTCATCCACCATTCGTTTTGCCTGTTGCTGCGTGGGAATGTTGGCCAGCAGCGGATAAAAATTGGTGGGCGATATTCTGTAATTCAGTTTTCCCGAATCGGTGTGGCGATTGTAGTAAAGGCCGTTTTTCTCATCCCACAATTCCGCCAGGTTTTTGCTGTATTGCTTGCTTCGCTGCTGCAATTCTTTTATATCTTTTGTCCGGTTAAGCTCCTTCGCTATTTTCGCCAGATAATTGCAATCCATTACGTACAGCGACGAGAGGCCAACATCGTTAATCAACAGCATGTGCCTTTTGTTGTCGAACGGAACGCCATCGTACATGTGCGTATTGTCCAAGCCCGATTCCAGCGAGGCGCCGTAGTGCTGATTGACTCCCGAACTTTCCCGGTTGAAGTAGGTTATTTTTTCGTAGGGATTGCTGCCCCAGCATAAAAGGCCGTTGATGTTCCGGTTTTTATCCCACCACCGGTTCCATTGCAGCAGTTTGTCGTAAACAAGTTCGAGCAGCCATTTGTCGTTATGCCGCTTGTACAAATCCCAGATAGCCAACGAACCCACCGGCGGTTGCGACCTGTCCCTCGATTTATAATCCATTGTAGCATAAAAGTTTGGAATAAATCCCGCTTCGGTTATCGAGTTGGTGATTTCAATGGCATTGGCATACGCTAACTCCTTATTGTCCTGCGACAGCATCATGGCCGCAAAATAAGTGTCCCAACAAAACAATACAAAACCTCCAAACCCCGGGTTTTGGCTCCAGCCCACATTCCAGTTGCGGCTGACGGGCGTTATTACCTTCCGTATCGAAGGGTCGTAGATATTGTCCCAAGCCAGCACGTTTTGCATGGCGTTGTAAAGCTCATATTCTTTCCCGTATTTTTGCCTGTTGGCCGAGACAAAAGCCGTTGCCTTGGAGTTAATATACTGTTCGGCCTCCGAAATGCTCATCTCCTTGCCGCAAGAGATAACGATGGGCTTATCGGCAGACATAAGGATTTCCTTTTCCGCCTGCTTGATAAAATCGCCATTCACAACAGCCGCTATTTTCAGGTTGAAACCGTGTGGCTCGAGTGAAAACTTATTTCCGTCGAGTACAATTTTATTTGCTCTCGACCACACTTCTTTGGGAACGACCGCCAAGCGTCCCCCCGGCTTGTTGCCCGGAAGAGGCGTTACAAGTATGGTATTGTTCAGTCCATCGGCAGCGCTTTGCACACGCAACTTATACCCCTCCCATTCGACTGAAATATCGGTATAACTGCCATCGTAGGTCCTTGCTCCCGGGCGGAGGGATGGGTGCCCCCCAATCCGGAATGTATTTACGCGTTTATTGTCTTCGCCAAGCACATTCAAATCAATTGCCGACCCGTAGGGGAGCAAAACATGGGTGAGGACACTGCGCGTATCCCAGGTATTCCAGCCTGTTGCCAGTTCTTTCTGGATTTTATCATACTTTTCGGCAGGAGAAACAACATTCTCCGCGAACATAAATGGTGAAACACCAACAATGAAAAAAAGAGTAACGATTAGTTTATTAGCTAGCTTCATATTTATATAATTAAGAGCCCCTTCAATCCCCCGCAGGGGGAGTTTTTAATTCCCCCTGCGGGGGATTGAGAGGGCTTGGTTCTATCAGCGCAAATATATGTAAAATAAAGAAATAAATAGAGATTTGATTTATTATTCTTTACAACTTCTCGCGTTTAATTGACTACCACTTTTCGCGTTTGCTGTCCCCAGGGTGTTTTAAGCACACAGATGTAATATCCGTCCATTCCCTTAACCGGTATGCTAAAATCGGATTGACTTTCGAGCAGGTAGTTGCTGCAAATGTTGTTTACCAATGCGCCTTTGCTATCGTAAATATCCAGGGAAATGCGTATTTGCCTGTCCGATTTCAGACTGATGCGCCATTCTTTGTTTACTACTTCGGAAGTAAACCCGACTTTGTCGCCAAACAGGTAGGCTTGTTCTATGGACGAATCATCCTGAGCAATATCGCCCAACTGATACACTTCGGCTGCTGCCAGAAGGAAACAGCCTATTCCGAAATCCTCAAAATCGGGCGTGCTGGTCAGCAACACCGGCTGTCCGTCTTCGGGGCAGGCGCCAGAGCCTTGCACATAGCCTAAGAAGCCGTCTTCGTGAATGGCGGAGCACAAGGCATTCCAGCCCTTAATCACGCAAGGCAGGTAGATTTCTTTGTACAACAGACCGGTATTGATTCCATACGCCATTCCTGCCACAAACAAGGCTGTGCCCGAGGTTTCGGGGCCGGGCGAACTGGCGCTTCCGGTATTGGTAGGAGCAGCCAGACTCACTCCCCAAAAACCGTCTTCCCGCTGGCAATTGAGCAAGGCTTTCGACATCTCGGTAAAATCGCTCACATATTGATCTCTGTGGATAACCGTATCGGGGGAATAGTACAGCGCCCTGGACAGCGCAACATATACCCAGCCGTTTCCCCTCGACCAGTAACACGGTTTATCGCGTTCTTTTTTGTCGGCATAAGGAGGGTCGTAGTTATAGTCCCGGTACCAAAGTCCGTCTGCTTCATTAAACAGGGGTAAGCCTCCGGATTTTGAGCTTCCGCCATGCTTGTTGCGGGCAAACATATACATTTCATACATCCGTTTGAAGTAGCGTTCGTCCTTTTCTATGGTTCCCAACTGCGCAAAAATCGGCATTGACATTTGGATGGCATCTATCCAGTACCAATCGTCTATGGTATTGGAAACCAGCATTTCATCAATCAGTTTCTTAATATGTGTTTTACGGACAGACTGGTCGGTCTTGAGCATATACATGTCGAGAAAGGCCTGTCCGCAGCATTGAAAGTCGGCATGGCGTTTGGCATTGTCGGCGGCTGTAATCCAGGAGTGAAAATTGCCCCAGTCTTCGGCATATTTCAGGATTTTTTCCTGTGGATACTGGCGATAAAGCGCCATCAAGCCTTCGTAATAAACGCCCCTTGTCCAGATTTTGCTGTTTCGTTCCTTTCCGCCGACATACGATTTGGCGCCAACATCAGGGTAAGTACGCATAAAGTAGTCGTTCACCAGCAAGGTAGAACGCAAGGTTTCGCTCTTACTAAGTTTTAAGAACCCGGCTCCCGACAAAGTTTGCGGCGAAAAGCCCACAACAAGGCAGGCAATAACGAGTGTAATTGATTTGATTGTTTTTTTCATGTGTGTTTCAATTAAAGTACTGGGACAAAGATAATAAAAAAAGAGCCACCCACCCCCGCAGGGGGGATTTTCATCAGGGAAAATGCATGAAGATTTTTAGCGCCGCTGTTACGAATGAGATTCCTCCCTTTGGTCGGAATGACTCGCCTATGGGTGGTTTAAGGGAGTAGGAAGCGGCGGCTTCGCCGCCGCTTCCTACTCCCCCTCTCTCAAAAAGGAGACCGTCATTCCGACCAAAGGGAGGAATCTCTGTTACGCCAAGTTAAGGCTTTCAGCCTTAGCCTGATGGCTTACTAAGTAAGGGATTGAAACAAAAACCTCCGGCAAGTTTCGCACTTGCCGGAGGTAATAATTTATTCTCCCAACGAATTTTTATATTCAATCAATTCGTTTATCAACAGGTCGGTCGTTCCATCCGGTTTTATTACCTTGTATTCGCCATTGTCGATATATATAAGGTATTTACGATCAATAATGGGGACGTAATCATCGCTGACAGCCGAGGAAGCGGAGTAATCTATACCAACATAAACCATATAAACCGGCAACTGTTTTTCAAAATATATCTCCGAGAGCGTTTTTGATACATTGGGGTCAATACTTTCGTACTCCTTTATTTCCCAGCCTTTTTCTTTGCGATACACCGAATTAATTGCCGCAACAAATGATTGGTTGTTGGCGGCATAAACTAAGGTTTCCTTTGCTTTAGGAGACAAAGAGCGCCGGATGTAATCGGCCGAAGAATCGGGACTAGAAGCAAGACGCTTGGCCGCATGGCGAGACAGCGTAAAAATCTCTATGGGTACGGTATTGAGATTGCGCACATCCTTTTCGCTCAACTTGGTATTGGCGGCGGAGCGCAATTTGCTATTGACCGTTTTATCCGGCAACAGATTTTTTAGCGCTTTCCTGCCATCCTCTTGCTTATACGACCAATACATGCTGCCGGAATATGGCTTGACCCTCTCGTTGGGGTTTTTACTCGCTTTAGCCCAACGGACTTCCAAAGTCCTTTTCTTCATACTATTGTTCATTATCCATTTTATCCGTACATTTTTAAAGAACTCGTAATGTTCCGGCGCCCATTTCGAGAGCGGATATTCATCTATTAGTTTCTTTACAGAACTAAAAAATACTGTATCTTCCAAAGATATACTTATGCCCTGATATACCATTGGACTTGCAGCATTTATGTCGGCATAATTAAGGCCGTCGCTTAAACACAACTCTAAAGAACCAATACGAGATCCGACAGAGGTATGTTGAAATGCTTTGATAGGCAGTTCCAAATCTTGGATAACATCGGCAATTGTTTTACCAATATAACAATCCCGCCTTGCCTCAAAGTTATATTCCAAGTAGGTAATAGTGTCATTCATAAGCGTGGCGTCGTTCTTGAAAAACTCAAACGGCTTATAAGGCAAATCGCACTGCGAATGACTTTGTACGGCAATTGCCGCAAATAGTAATGTTATTAATAGCTTTTTCATAATTATCAAGGGCATATTTTTGGTTCATATTGACTTCCGTTCTTTACGGTTTTTTGTTCCTTAAATCCGATAGACGTACTTTTCCTTTCCGATACAGTAATGCCGATATTGTATTTCGATAGAATATAGGCCAAGGCGTACGACTGGGCATCCCGGTTACTGTAGCCACTATTGGCCATTGCCTGCATCGCACTATTAGAAACTGTTTAAATTTATTATAATTATTTGATTTTCAGTTGATTAATTGGATATTATTTTGTATCTTTATGATTATCAACCAAATAATTATAAAGGATGAGCAAAACCAATTATCCAACTAACCTA